>SKSP01000016.1 GCA_007122945.1 Ilumatobacteraceae bacterium
TCGCGATCGGTGACACGGGCGAGAACGGCCGCCACGTGGTCGGTGCCCGCGAGCCACGAACCGGCAGCGCCGAGCCGATCGAAGCGGGCGACGCCACGTCCGTACGGCGCGTCGGAGGGAGTGGCGCCGTCGATCGTGAGCCGCGGCCCGTCCACGCCGGCCGGTCCGAACACGAAGCGATGGGCGGCGATGTCGTACCGGTCCCCGGTGACCACACCGATGAGCAGCCCGAGCGCGCAGTAGTTGCCGTTCGAGTAGACCCAGCGGCCGCGATCGACCGTCGGTGGGCGCTGCACCACCTCGCCGAGGGGGATCGAGCACGGGCCCGGGTCGTCGAGCCACGCCTCCCGGACGATCGGCATCCCACTGGTGTGGTCGAGCAGGTCGCGCACCGTGACGTCGTGCCACGCGAGGTGCGGTTCGAGCCCGAGATCCACCCACGGGACGGGTGCCCCGACGTCGACGAGCCCGACCTCCGCGAGCCGGGCCACCGTCAGCGCGGTGATCAGCTTGCTGACACTGGCGACGACCATGGGCGTGCTGGTCGAGATCGGTGTACCGCCGCGGTCGTCACCGTGGGCCACCCGCAGCTTCGGCTCACCGTCGCGCCAGACGCTGAGCGACACCGCCGGGTTGCCCCCCACCAGCCCGGCGAACGCCGAACGGGACGCATCGAAGGTCGGCGGGGGTGTCGGGAGCGTCGTCGTGGTGGTGGACGTGGTGGTGGACGTGGTGGATGTGGTGGTGGACGTGGACGTCGTGGTGCTCGACGGGGTGGGGGTGTTCGACGGCGGCGGGCCACCCGTCGGCGACATTGCGGTCGTCGCGGTCGTCGCCGGTTCGTCAGCGGTCGAGCCGTCGACGCATCCCGTGAGCGCTGACGCCGCGAGCGTCGCGGCGACGAGGCGCACCGTCGTCCTCGCGACCCGTCCCATCCGGTCGGACGGTAGGCGCGCCAGCGCCCGTCGGCATCGCGGCCGCGCTCGTCGGTGGCGCGATCAGACGCTGCGGGCGGCGTTGTCGAACCGTGTGTACTGGCCGAGGAACACGAGACGTTTCGTCCCGATCGGTCCGGACCGGTGCTTGGCGACGATCACCTCGGCCGAGCCCTTGTCGGGCGACTCGGCGTTGTACACCTCGTCGCGGTACAGGAACATCACGACGTCGGCGTCCTGCTCGAGCGAGCCCGATTCGCGCAGGTCCTGGAGCATCGGCCGCTTGTCGGCACGGGCCTCGAGCTGCCGGCTGAGCTGGCTGAGCGCCACGATCGGGACCTCGAGCTCGCGGGCGAGGATCTTCAGGTTCCGGCTGATCTCGCTCACCTCGAGCTGACGGTTCTCGGCGGTGCCGCCGCCGCTCATCAGCTGGATGTAGTCGATCACGATCAGGGCGAGACCGCCGTACTTGGCCTTGACGCGCCGCGCCTTGGCGCGGATCTCCATCACCGTGACCCGCGGGTTGTCGTCGAGGAACAGCGGGACCTCGAGCCGTCCGATCGCCTTGCCGATCTTGGCCCAGTCGGCCTCGGCGAGGCGGCCCGTCCGCAGCTTGGTCGAGTCGACACGTGCTTCGCTCGACAGGATCCGCTGGGTCAGCTCGTTGTGCCCCATCTCCAGGGAGAACACGAGCACCGGCTTGTGCTCGTGCTGCGCGACGTGTGTGGCCAACCCCAACCCGAACGCCGTCTTGCCCATGGCGGGCCTGGCGCCGACGATGTAGAGCGCGCTCTTCTGGAGCCCCGACAGGAGCTCGTCGACGTCGGTGTACCCGGTCGGGGCGCCGGTGATCGAGTCGCCCCGGTCGAACGTGTCCTGGAGCTCGTCCATCATCTCCGACAGCAGGACGTCGAGCTGACGGGTCGAGTCGACGACGCGTTGCTCGGCGACGTGGAACACCTTGCTCTCGGCCTCGTCGACGGCCTTGGCGACGTCGTCGGGCTCCCCGTAGGCGAGCTCGGCGATGTCGCCGGCGACGTGGATCAGACGCCGCAACATGGCGGTGTCCTGGACGATCTTGGCGTAGTGCGCCGCGCTCGAGATCGCCGGCGTCGCGTTCTGCAGGGCGTGGAGCGTCTCGGCGCCGCCGACCTCGTCGAGCAGCCCCGCGCGCCGGAGCTCGTCCGCGACCGTGACCGTGTCGACCGGACCACCGCTCGAGAACAGCGCCCGGACGGCGTCGTAGATGTGCTGGTGCGACGGCCGATAGAAATCGGCCGGCATCAACCCCTGTTCGCTGACCTGACCGATCGCGTCGCGCGACAGCAAGAGCGCGCCGAGCACGGACTCCTCGGCGTCCAGGTTGTGGGGTGGGACCCGGCCGTCGCTGCGGCGGGGTCGGCGGCCCTGGTCGTTCGTGTCACGTTCACCTGGCATGGGGGCCTCACTCTCCCAAGGTCGCCCTGTTGATCGCTAGGGGTACAGACCTGTGATGTCGCTGTGTTCTCCTGTGGACGACACGGCCCCCGCTGTGGACAGCGGGGGCCGGGCGTCGAGGCCGGACGGGCCGGCAGGGGTCGTGAGGTCGTGAGGTCGTGAGGTCGGGCAGCCGGACGTGTCGTCAGGCCGCCTGGACCTCGATGCTGATCGGGAACGACACGTCGTGGTGCAGCGACGCCGTGACCTGGTGCTGGCCGAGCGTCTTGATGCCGTCCGCTTCGATGTCGCGGCGGTCGATCTCGATGCCGGTCTGTTCGAGCACCGCGGCGGCGATGTCGGTGGCGGTCACGGACCCGAACAGCTTGCCCTCCGGGCCGGCCTTGGCCGTCACGGTGATCGTCTTGGGCACCAGCGTCGAGGCGATGGTGCGAGCGGCGTCGCGGGCCTGGGCGTCGCGCTGGTCGCGGCTGCGGCGCATCTTGGCCGCCTGCTCGATCGCGCCGTCGCTGGCGGTGATGGCGAGACCCTTGGGCAGCAAGTAGTTGCGGGCGTGACCGTCGGCGACGTCGACGATGTCACCCCGCTTGCCGAGCTCGGCGAGGTCGGAGCGCAGGATCACCTTCATCGTCAGGCCTCCACCGACTCGTCGACACCGGCGGTGTCGGCGATGCCCTCGTCGGCGGCGAACTCGGCGCCCTCGTCGGCACCCTCGAGCACTTCGTCGGTGTTCTCGACGTCCGGACGGCGATCGCGGTCGCGGTCACCGTCACGCGACGGACGACCGCGGCTCGCCGAGGCGACGCGCTTGGCGTAGGGCAACAACCCCATCTCACGGGCGATCTTGATGGCGTTGGCCACCTCGCGCTGCTGCTGGACGTCGTTGCCGGTCACCCGCCGGTTGCGGATCTTGGCGCGGTCGCTCATGAAGCGCTGGAGCAGGTCGACGTCTTTGTAGTCGACGTACTCCACCGACTCGGTCAGGAGCGGGCTGGTCTTCTTCTTGTACTTGCGCGGGTTCGGGTCCTTGCCACGTCCGCGGGATGTGGACTTCTTCCTACTGGCCATCGTTGGGTCTCCTCGAGGGGTTCGACGATCGGGGCTGGGTCGATCGGGTTGGGTCGATCAGGGGCGGGTCGGTCGGTCAGAACGGCTCTTCGTCGCCGTACACGGGATCGGGGGTACGGCCGCCGGAGGGTCCTCCACCACCACCACCGCCACCACCGCTGCTGCCACCGCTGGGCCCGGCGTCGGAACGCTCGTTGCGCTCGACCGTGGCCTGCGCCCACCGGAGGCTGGGGCCGATGTCGTCGGCGACGACCTCGACCATCGAGCGCTTCTCGCCCTCGCGGTTCTCGTAGTCGCGCTGTTGCAGGCGGCCGAACACGATCGTGCGGCTGCCCTTGGACAGCGAGGCGGCGGCGTTCTCGCCGAGTTCGGCCCAGGCGACGACGTTGAAGAACGACGTCTCCTCCTGCCACTCGCCGTTCACCTGGTAGCGACGGTTGACCGCCATCCCGAAGTTGGCGACGGCGCGCCCCCCTTGGGTGTAGCGGAGCTCGGGATCGCGGGTGAGGTTGCCCACGAGCGTGATGCTGTTGGAGTTGGTGGCCATCGGTGATTCCCTTCGTGACGCTGCCGTCAGGCAGCGACGCCCTCCATGCCGCGGCGCGACGCCTCGGCCTCGGGCAGACGGATCAGCTTGTGGCGGACGACGTCGTCCGCGAGACGGAGCGTTCGCTCGAGCTCGTCGAGTGCGCCACCGGGGGCGACGAGCTCGACGACGAGGTAGTACCCGGCCGGCTTCTTGTCGATCGGGTAGGCGAACTGGCGCTTGCCCCACCAGTCGGGCCGGCCGTGGATGGTGCCCCCCGCGGCGACGATGCCGTCGGTGACCGTCTTGATCCAGGTCTGGGCCTTGGGATCGTCGACGTCGCCGTCGATGATGACCATGAGTTCGTACGCACGCATCATGTGCGGTGTGCTCCCTTCGGACTCGGCCGCTCGGTGGCGGACCGGGGCCCCGACCGGATGTCGGGGCAGGGTGGATGTGGAGCGGCCGAGTGTACCGGGCGTCGAGGGATCTCGATCGGGCCGATGTCGATCGGGGACATGTTCGTCAGTGTGACGGAGGGGTGTCACACTCGGGTCCGGTCAGGTCGAGCCGCGACCCGGGCACCATCCCGAGCTCCGTCAACCGTCCCTGCGGCACCTCGACGGCGACGGTGAAGTCCGCCGGCGTCGGGTACGACGGGCACGGCTCGGCGACACACGGTTCCATGTCGAACGCGTCGAGGTAGGCGCCGGCGGCGTCGTAGAAGGCGATCGACAACGGAACGAGGGTGTTGCGCATGGTGAAGCTGGTGGTCCGCGGCTCGTCGTGGACGAACGCCATCCCGACCGCCGGCTCGAGCGCGGTGACCCCCATGAGACCGCGCCGCCGCAGGTCGGGCTCGTCGGCCAGCCAGAGGCACAGCTCGCACGGTTCCTCGCCGGGCGCCGACGTGACCGTTCCCGTGATCGTGGCGAAGCCGGCCGGTCGGACCTCGTCGATCGGCCCGGTGATCGGCCCAGTGGTCGACACGGTGGTCGACATTCTGGTCGACACGGTGGTCGGCGGCGCGCTCGGCAACGATGGAGTCGACGCGGCCGGGACCGGTGACTCCGGTGCCGCACACGCCGCCAGGAGGACCACCGCGACCACGGCCACGACCCGGATCGACACCCCGACGACCTTACGAGCGGCCGCGCGGTCCCGCTACGGTCGACGGCGATGACGTGCGAGAGCTGCGGTGCCGACGACGACACCGTCTACCCCGTCCACCGCATGTACGTGACACCCGCCGACTGGGACACCGAGGGTCGCGAGGTCGTGCTCGACGAGGTCGAGCGATGGTGCTACGCGTGCTGCACGCACTACCCCCACCGGCCGGCGAGCGCCGGCGGCAGCTGACGGCCGGCGCGACCGCCGCACCGGCCCCCGAAACTGGGGGATTCCCACCCGACCGATCGGAACGTATGATCGGCGTGTGACGGAAGGCACGACCAGGTGGACGCGTTCGCGCTGGGCCATCGCGGGCGCCGTGATGGCGCTGCTCTTCACCGGGGGCGGCGTCGTCCGGTTCGCGACCGCGTCGCCCGGCCCCACCGGCTCGGTCTTCGTCGACGTCGTGCCGACGCGCATCGTCGACACGCGTGTCGGGCTCGGGATCGCCGAGCCGCTCACCTCGGGGACGCCGGCGTCGATCCCGGTGACGGGTTCGATCGCCACCGCCGACGGCATCCTCGCGCTGGTGCCCGAGGGGGCCACCGGCGTGGTGATGAACGTGACCGCGGTGTTCCCGACGGCCGCCGGCTTCGTGTCGGTGCGGCCGGGGGATCCCGCGGCATCGCCGACCACGTCGAACCTCAACGTCGAGGCGGGGACGGTCACGCCGAACTCGGTGACCGTCAGCGTGCCGACGACGGGCGCGCACGCAGGCCGGATCCAGTTCTGGTACGAGGCGGGCACACCCGTCGCGGACACCGACCTGCTCGGCGACGTGGTCGGGTACTACGCGCCGATCGAGCTGAGCCTGGCGGGCGAGCCCGTCCCCGGGCCCGAGGGACCCTCCGGACCAGAGGGCCCACCCGGCCCTCGTGGCGAGCGCGGCCCCACCGGCGAACCCGGCGACACCGGACCCCCGGGACCCAAGGGCGAACCCGGAGACACCGGACCCCCCGGACCCAAGGGCGAACCCGGCGACACCGGCGACACCGGACCCAAGGGCGAACCCGGCGACACCGGCGACACCGGACCCCCCGGGCCAGAAGGACCCCAAGGACCGGCGGGACCCGAGGGACCGCAGGGACTACCCGGGCTGGACGCCGGGGAACCGGACCCGAACCCACAGAACCTGTCGATGTTCCTGACCGGCGACGGAATCGTCGGACCGGCGACCGACAAGGGCTTCGAGGGCGCCGCGTTCGTGCTCGGCTACCGGCTGGAGATCGTGCGACACGATCCAGCCACGGGTAGCGGTGCCGGTGCCGGCAAGGCCGAGCTCCAACCGCTCGAGCTGCTGTTGCCCGTCGACGCGTCCACGATCGAGGTCCTCCAACGGCTCCTCACGAACACGGTGAGCCCAGATCTCCGACTCGACATCTGCCGCGGGTCCGAGTTCGGCCTCGACTGCTTCGCGTTCATCGAACTCGACGATGCACTCGTGCACGGACTCGGATACGACCTTCCGGGGATCGTCGAGGTGTCCCTCGTTCCGAGCACGATCCGCTACGCCGTTCGCCCGGCGGCCGAGGTGGACGAACTGGTGTTCGAGTTCGACCTGATGGCCCAGACGATGTCGCTCCACGGCCCGACCACGCCGTTGAGCAGCGAAACCGTGAACGAGGGGGCGTACGTCGTCATCGACGGGATCGACGGCGACTACCAGGGCACGGCGCATCCGTCGCGGCCCTCGTCGAACCACTCCGTCACCCAGCGCGGCGATGCACCCGGTGGGGGCAAGACCGTGGTCTCCGACCTGGAGGTCACCAAACCGATCGACATCGCCAGCCCGGCGCTGGCACACGCCGTCGCCAGCGCCGAGCACTCGAAGGATGCCCGATACGTCGACGCCGGCAGGGAGATCCACCTCGAGAACGTCACCGTGACCAGGTTCGCGACGAGCAGCACGATGATCGACGAGTACCGGCTGAACTTCGGCTCGATCAGCTGGACGATCGACGGCGCGACCACCTCGTGGGACGTGGGAGACGCCACGTCCTGACCGCCGAGGCGCGTCGCGGTGTCACTCGTGCCAGTCGAGTGCCGTGCGCATCGTGGACTCGAACTCCTCGAAGCCCATCGACGCCTTCGTGGAGATCACCAGGTCGGCGTCGTCGCCCACCGGCCAGCGCAGCCGCCACTCGTCGCCGAGCGCGGCGTCGCAGATCACCTCGGCCACGCGCTGCGGGTCGGCCGGCTCGCCGTCCGCCACGAGGCCGCGCATCGCGGTCCGGAACCGTTGCCACCGATCGTGCTCGGCCGACCCCGGTGGCATCGCCGCCGCGACCGTGGCCTTGGCCGCCAACTCGGTGCCGAACTGACCCGGCTCGACGATCGACACGCGGATGCCCATCTGGGCGAGCTCGAAGTGCATCGCCTCGGTGAGCGCTTCGAGCGCGTGCTTGCTCGCCGCGTACAGCCCGGAGTACGGCGCTCCGACGATGCCGGTCACCGAACCGACGTTGACGACGGCACCGCCGCCGCGCTCGATCAGGTGCGGGACCACCGCCCGCACCAACCGCACCGGGCCGTGCACGTTGGTGTCGAACTGACGGATCACCTCGTCGTCGGAGACCA
>SKSP01000376.1 GCA_007122945.1 Ilumatobacteraceae bacterium
AGCACGTCGGCGGGTTCGGTCAGCTCGTGGGTGCGTCCCCAGAGGTGCAGCACCAGCGTCTCGGCCGGGCCGCGCATCGCCGCGTCGCCCTTGGCGTGCTCGCGTCGCATCATCAGCTCGCCGTGGCCGTCGCTGTCGCCGTCGCCCTCGCCAATCCACACCAGCCACTCGCCGGGTACGTCGGTGCAGTGCACGTGCAGGCTGCCGGTCGGCGGTACGGCGTCGTCGCGCCGCAGGGTGCGGGGCAGGATCACCTCGAACAGCTCGTCGATCGCGTCGCTCGCCATCGACGCCGGGAACGGGGTGGTCCCGCCGACCGCGGCTTCGGCGTCCCAGCGGTGGATCATCGTCTCGAGCGCCTGGCGGCGGGCCCAGAAGCCGACGGTCGGATCGGTGCCCCACGGGTTCCAGCTGGGCGTGTCGGCCGGCACGGCCGCGATCGCATCGGCGATCGCGTCGGCGCCGTCGACCAGCCACTCGCCGAGGTCCGCGCCCTCGGGACCCGCGGTGCTGGGGCGACCCTCCGGGCGCCGGCCCTCGCGGACGGCGTTCAGCGCCCAGCGGTGGACGCCACCGAGATGGCCGACGAGGTCGCCGATGGTCCACCCGGGACACGCCGCCACCGGTGCGTCGAGCGGCCCGGTCGCGACCACCTCGGCGATGCGGCGGGCATCGGCGCGCAGCTGCTCGAGGTGCTCCGCCGTCGAGGGACCTCCTGGGGCGTTCATGGCCCACGACGGTAGCCTCGGTCTCATGAGCCCGCTCGACGCGAACACGACCGAGCCCGGCACCGATCGGCCCGAGGCAGGTGAGCGTCCGGCTGCCAGCGCCCCGATCGTCGAGATCACCGATGCAGCGCTCACCAAGCTCACGGCGATGCGCGACGAGGAGCCCGACGGCGACGCCCTCGGCCTCCGGCTCGAGATCGCCTCGGCGCCGGGTGAGGACTTCCGGTACGACCTCAGCTTCGACGAATACCTGAAGGCGGCGCTCACCGACGAGGTCCGCACCCACGGTGGGCTCAAGGTGATCATCCCGGCCGACCACGTCGACCGGCTCCAGGGCGCCACGCTCGACTACACCGAGACTCAGGGGCTGGTCATTCGCAACCCGAACCGACCGGCGGCACCGTCGGTCGAGGGGCTCACCAACGACGATCCGTTGTCGGCCGAGATCGAGGCGATGATCGCCACCGAGGTCAACCCGGCGCTCGCCGCGCACGGCGGGTTCGTCACCTATGTGGGCCACGACGGTGACGGGACGGCGTACCTCACGATGGGCGGCGGCTGTCACGGCTGCTCGATGAGCAAGATGACGATGCTCGACGGCGTCCAGACGATGCTCGCCGATGCCATCGCCGGGGTCGAGCGGGTCAAGGACATGACCGACCACTCCACCGGCGAGAACCCCTACTACAGCTGACCGCCGCTGTCCCCGTACCGTCTGCCGCGATCGACCGCTCCCGGTCGATCGGCGCGGACGGTTCGGCAGGTGCGTCCGTACCGTCCGCGGGAACCGACGACGTCCGGTCGATCGGCGCGGACGGTTCGGCAGTACGCTCGGCGTTCATGACGACGACGGGGATCGTGGGGTACGGGGCGTACCTGCCGTACTGGCGGCTGGACCGGACGGCGATCGCCGGGGCGCTCGGTTCGGGCGGCGGGCGCGGGTACCGCAGCGTTGCCAGCTACGACGAGGACACCACGTCGATGGCGGTCGAGGCCGCCCGGCGAGCGGTGCGTGCCGCAGGTGAGGGCTACTCGCCCTACGCGGTGTGGTTCTCGACGACGGCGCCGGCGTACCTCGACAAGACGAACGCGACCACGATCCACTCGGCGCTCGGCCTGCCGTCGTACGCGGGCGCGTACGACGCGATCGGCGGGGTGCGGTCCGGGGTCGGGGCGATGAAGATCGCCGGGACCTCGACGATGCTCGGCGTCGTGAGCGACATCCGTACCGGCCTGCCGGGCGGCGCCGACGAAGCCAACGGTGGTGACGCCGCCGTCGCGATGTGCTTCGGCAAGCAGGACCCGATCGCCGTGGAGATCGGCGGTGCCGCTGCGGTCGCGGAGTTCACCGACCGGTGGCGCACGCCCGGCGACCCCGCGTCGAAGCAGTGGGAGGAGCGGTTCGGCGAGCAGGCCTACCTGCCGCTCGCCGAGGAGGCCGTCGCCGCGGCGCTGAAGGGCGCCGAGCTCGAGCCGACCGATCTCGACCACGTGATCGTGTCCGGCCTCCATGCCCGCGCCGCGCGTGGTGTCCCGCGGGCGTGCGGGCTCGATCCGGCCACGGTCGTCGACGACCTGACCGGCGAGGTCGGCAACGCCGGTGCCGCCCACTGGGCGCTCGTGCTGGCCGACGTGCTCGACCGGGCGGCGTCCGGCGAGACGATCGCCGTCATCGTGCTCGCCGACGGGGTCGACGTCCGGTTGTGGCGGACCACCGATGCGATCGAGGCGTACCGCGAGCGGCGCGCCGTCCCGACCGTGCGCGAGCAGATCGCCGCCACCCGCACCGACCTCGACTACGCCCGGTTCCTCACGTGGCGCGGGTTCCTGCACCGCGAGCCGCCCCGCCGGCCCGAGCCGGACCGACCCGCGTCGCCGCCGACGATGCGCACCCACGACTGGAAGTTCGGGTTGGTGGGCACCCGCGACGAGACCGGGTTCGTCCACCTCCCGCCGGCACGGGTCAGCATGGGGACCGGGGAGGTCGACCGGATGGAACCGGTCCGGATGGCCGACACGCCGGCCACGATCGCCACGTTCACGATCGACCGGCTGGCGTACAGCCTGTCGCCGCCGGTCGTGGCGGCGATCGTCGACTTCGACGGCGGCGGGCGGTTCCAGTGCGAGATGACCGACGTCGACCCCGACGCGGTCCGCATCGGCGACCGCGTCGAGATGACGTTCCGGCGGCTGTACACGGTCGACGGGATCCACAACTATTTCTGGAAGGCACGGCCGGCCGCGACCGGCGACGAAATCGGCACGGGGACGGAGGACTGACATGGCATCGCACGGGATCCGCGACAAGGTGGCGATCGTCGGGCTGGGCTGCACCACGTTCGGCGAGCACTGGGACCGCTCGACCGACGACCTGCTGATCGACGCCTCGAACGAGGCGCTCGGCTCGGCCGGTGTCGCGCTCGACGACATCGACGCGTTCTGGCTGGGCACGATGGGCTCGGGCCTGTCGGGCATGACGCTCAGCCGGCCGCTGAAGATCGACCACAAGCCCGTGACCCACGTCGAGAACTACTGCGCGACCGGCTCCGAGGCGTTCCGCAACGCCTGCTACGCCGTCGCCTCGGGGGCCTACGACGTCGTGATGGCGATCGGCGTCGAGAAGCTCAAGGACTCGGGTTACATGGGGCTCGTGGTGCCGTCACCGGCGCACGACGGCACCGCCAGCCAACTGACCGCGCCCGCATCGTTCAGCTTCCTCGCCCCGGCGTACGCCGAGAAGTACGGCGTCGACCCCGACGAGATGAAGGACGTGATGACCCGCATCGCGTGGAAGAACCACCGCAACGGGGCGCTGAACCCGCGCGCGCAGTTCCGCAAGGAGGTGCCCGCCGAGACGATCAAGTGCTCGCCGCTCGTGGCCGGCCCGCTCGGCATCTTCGACTGCTCCGGCGTCAGCGACGGCTCCGCGGCGGCGATCATCGTGCGCGCGGAGGACGCTCACCGCTACACCGACCACCCCGTGTACGTGAAGGCGCTGTCGTTCGTGTCCGGCCCGGCCACCGGGCCGATCGACCCGTCGTACGACTACACGACGTTCACCGAGGTCGTGAAGAGCGCCGAGGACGCCTACCAGCAGGCCGGGATCGCCGACCCGCGCGCCGAGCTGGCGATGGCCGAGGTACACGACTGCTTCACGCCCACCGAGCTGGTGCTCATGGAGGACCTCGGGTTCGCCGAACGTGGGTTCGCCTGGAAAGAGGTGCTCGCCGGCACGTTCGACCTCGAGGGCGAACTACCGGTCAACCCCGACGGCGGGCTCAAGTCGTTCGGCCACCCCATCGGTGCGTCCGGCTTGCGGATGCTGTTCGAGTGCTGGACCCAGCTGCGCGGCGAGGCCGGCGAACGCCAGATCCCGAGCGTCGCGGCCGGCAAGACCAAGGCGCTGACCCACAACCTCGGCGGCGGCCCGGGCGCGTGCGTGAGCTTCGTCTCGGTCGTGGGCTCCGAGCCGGACGCCTGACCGTGACCGCCCCGGCGAGCGGGTCACCTCCGATCGGATCACCGGCGATCGGTGAGCTGTACGTCACGGCACAGCACGACTTCGCCGACCTCGTGCGCGGCCTCGGCGAGCGCGAGTGGCACCTGCCGGTCGCGTGCTGTCCGGGATGGACCGTCCGCGACGTGTTGTCCCACCTCGCCGGCCTCGCCGACGACGTCCTCGCCGGTCGCGTCGAGGGAGCGGCGACCGCACCGTGGACCGCGGCCCAGGTCGACCGGTGGCGCGAGGCCGAGGTGGACGAACTGCTCGCCCAGTGGGAGATCCAGGCCCCCGAGGTCGGTGCGTTGCTGGATCAGCTCGGGGAGCGACGGCCACCGATCGACTGCTCGAGCCACGAGCACGACGTGCGGGCCGCGCTCGGGCGACCCGGTAACCGTGACAGCGCCGTGATCGAGTTCGCCCTGGCCGCGCTGGCCACGACGCCGACGGCCATCCCCGTCGAGATCGTGCTCACCGACGGGCGCAAGTTCGTCGCCGGCGCCGGGTCACCCCAGCTGACCGTGTCCCGCCTCCAGCCGTTCGAGGTCTTCCGGTCGCGGCTCGGCCGTCGCAGCGCGCACCAGGTGCGTGCCTACGGCTGGAGCGCACCCCCGAGCGACGCCCTGCTCGCGAGCTGGTTCCTGTTCGGCCCGAACGACCACGACATCGTCGAGTAGCGACGACGGCGTGTCACGCCGACCGGTCGAGGGCCCGGTCGAGGTCGACGAGCAGGTCGTCGGTGTCCTCGAGGCCGACCGACAACCGGACGAGGCCGTCGGTGATGCCCGTCTCGGCCTGCTCGGCGGGGGTCAGGCTCACGTGCGTCGAGGTGGCGGAGTGGCAGACCAGGGTCTCGGGGCCGCCCAACGACGTCGCCACCCGGCACAGCGCGACCCGGTCGAAGAAGTCCTCGACCGCGGGTCGTCCGCCGTCGATCTCGAACGCCAGCACGGTGCCCGCCATCGTCATCTGCCGGCGGGCGAGCTCGTGCTGAGGGTGCGACGCGAGCCCGGGGTAGTGCACCGCCGAGACGTGGCGATGGCCGGCCAGGTGCTCGGCGATGCGCTGTGCGCTGGCCGCCTGGTGCGTCGTCCGGACGGCGAGCGTGCGGATCCCCCGCAACGCGTTCAGGGCGTCGAACGGCGACGGCGTCGCCCCGTGCAGCACCGAGTACGACCAGATCTCGTCGAGCAGGTCACGATCGCCGGCGATCACCCCGAGCGTCGCGTCGTTGTGGCCGCCGATTCCTTTCGTGGCGGAGTGCAGCGAGATGTCGACGCCGTGCGCGAGCGGGCGCTGACCGATGGGCGTGGCGAACGTCGAATCGACGACGGTGAACGGGCCGGCGATCGACCCGAGCTCGTCGAGATCGACCAGCTCGAGGCGGGGGTTCGACGGTGTCTCGGCGAGCACCATCATCGTCTGCCCGGGCCGAACGGCGGCGGTCAGTGCTCCCGGCTCGGTGCCGTCGACGAAGGTGACGTCGATCCCGAGGCGCCGGCACGGCCCCTGCAGGAACGCGAGGGTGCCGGCGTAGAGCTGTCGTTGCGCGACGAGGTGGGTCCCCGCGGAGCACAGGGTGAACACCGTCGTCGCGATGGCACCCATCCCCGAGCCGAAGGCCAGTGCCGCCTCGGCACCTTCCAGCTCGGCGATCGCATCCTCGAAGGCCTGGACGGTCGGGTTGCCGTACCGGCTGTAGTACTCCTCGGCGCGGAGCCCGGTGGCGCGGGTGTTGGCATCGTCGAGGTCGGCCGTCTCCCAGGTGCTCGATGCCCACAGCGCCGTGGCGAGCGACGAGCCGCTCGTCGCGCGCCCGGCCGTGATCGCCCGGGTCGCCGGTCGTGGCTCGTCGCCACGGTCGCTCGAGGTCGTGTCAGGTGACACAGAACTCGTTTCCTTCCGGGTCGAGGAGCACGACCCACCAGTCGCCGTCCTCGTCGACCCGTCGGACCTGGGTGGCGCCGGCATCGATCAGCTCGGCCACCTTCGCCGTCTTGGCACCCTCCGAGGTGCCGGCGCGGATGTCGAGGTGGACGCGCGACGACGCCAACGATCCGTCGCTGGCCCGGAGGAACACGATGCGCGGGCCGACCTGGTCGGGGTCGACGATCGCACTGATCGAGCCGGCCGGCGGCACCGGGAGCTGGTGCGAGCGGAGGTAGTCGCCCCACGACAGGTAGCCCGTCGGCGGCGGTTCGATCCGGTAGCCGAGCGCGATCGACCAGAACTCGGCCATCCGATCCGCGTCCGCGCAGTCGAACGTGATCTGGAACGGGCCCGCCATGGCGGGAAAAGCTATCTCCTCGTCCCCTCCGCTCGCCCCCCGACCCGGAACGCCGACCCCGCGGATGACGATCACGCCCGGCTCCCGAGGCGGTCGATCACCTCGGCGTGGAGGATGCCGTTGGTCGAGATGGCGGTGTCGTGTTCGTGGGTCGGTACGCCGTGGCGGTCGGTCAGACGGCCGCCGGCCTCCTCCACCAGGAGTCGTACCGCTGCGATGTCGTACGGGGCGACGCCCACGGCGTCGACGGCGACGTCGACCGCGCCCTCGGCGACGAGCGCGTGCTGCCAGAAGTCCCCGAACCCACGGGCCCGGCGGGCGGCCTGGAGCAGTTCGACGAGGCGGTCGGTGAGCCCGAGCCGATCCCAGCCGGAGCTGAACGTCACGCACACCTGGGCCTCGTCGAGCCGGTCCACGGTCGAGACCCGGCAGGGACGGCCGTCGGCGAACGCCCCGAGACCCCGACCCGCCCACCAGCGCCGTCCGAGCGCTGGCGCGGAGACCACGCCGACGACGAGGCCGTGCTCGGCGTGCGTCAGGGCCAACAACGTCGCCCAGACCGGGATGCCGCGCACGAACCCGGACGTCCCGTCGATCGGATCGACGACCCAGCGCCACGGCGACGTCGCCGCACCGACCAGTCCGTGCTCCTCACCGGACAACGCGTGGTCGGGTCGTGCGGCGCGGAGGAGCTCGCCGACGAGGGTCTCCGCGTCGCGGTCCGCCTCGGTCACCTCGGTGTGGTTCGGCTTCCAGTCGACCGTGAACGAGCGGGCCTGGAACAGCGGCAGCGTGAGCGCGTCGCAGGCGTCGGCGAGCCCGAGTGCGAGGTCGAGCTCGTCCTGCACGGCCGCGGCGTCGAGCGCCGGTGGGCCGGGTCCGTCAGGCATCCGGACGTCCCGTGCCGTGCACGTGGGCCTCGCGCGTGTCGACGTCGTGCCGGTCGACCTCGTGCGCGCCGAACTCGGGCGATCGCCGCTCTCGCAGGGCAGCGAGGCCCTCGGCCGCGTCGGGGCCGAGGAAGTTGAGCATCTCGTAGGCGAGCGACGCCTCGAAGCTGGGGAGCGCCTGTCGCAGCCAGTGGTTGAGCGCCCGCTTGGTCAGCCGGGTCGCGTCGCGCGGACCCCGGGCGAGCTGAGCGGCGATCGACAGCGCGGTCGGCAGCACCTCGTCGGCGGGCACGGCCTTGGAGACGA
>SKSP01000458.1 GCA_007122945.1 Ilumatobacteraceae bacterium
GCGGGCGGCATCCGCCGAGCCGGACAACGAGCCGGCCCAGCGCACCCTCGCGGCCACCTTGCTCGCCGCCGGCCGACCGGGTGCGGCGCGCGACGTCGTCGCCGCGCTGCTCGCTCGCCTGGCCGACCTCGGCATGAGCCCCGACGAGCGCACCGCGCGCCTCGCCGCGCGCCTCCGACCGACCAGCTAACGCCCAGCAAACAGCCGCTCCGTACCGTCCTCGCCGTGGGACGAGGGAAGACCAACGATGTCCGCTCGCGGCCAGGAGCGCCACCGCAGGGGTCGAACGGCGGTCGGGCGCTCATCGGACGACGGCGTTTCCTGCTCGGTGCCGGCTCGACGTCGCTGGTGGTGGCGTCCGGATACCACGACTGGCTGTTCCGCCGGGTCGTCGTCGACGCCCTGACGACCGACGCCGACGGAGCACTCACCACGACCCTGTACCGCCCGACCGACCAACTGTGGCTGCGCTACGAATTCGTCGGCCTCGTGTACGACCAACGCGACGGCGTCCTGGTCGGCGACGGATCGGCCAGGACGCCGCTCGTGCGAGTCGTCCTCCCGCCGCAACACCTCGCCGAAGCGGCGATCGGGGTGTCCGACACTCCGGGCACCGCGCCGCTGCCGGGTCGTCCGGCCGGTTCCAGCCGGTTGGTGTTCGAGGTCGAGCCACCCCTGCCCTTCACCGCCGAGCACCTCCTGGGGCTCTCGGTGCTCGCGACGGTCGGCCCTGACGGGCCGACCGACTCGACGATGCTCGAGATCCCGACCGCGTTGGAGCTGTACCCCCTCGACGCCGCCGCGCACGCCGACCGCGCACCGGTGACCCACGGCGACGTCACCCAGCTCCACCGCACCCGGATCACCAAACGCGACGGCGGGCCGGTCCCCCTCGACGCCCGCGCCAACACCTCGGGCACCGACGTCGACGGCCGCATTCCCGACTCGGACCAGCGCGACGAGCTCGTCGACCGCTCCAGCACGAGGAACCCCGCGCTGGCCCGGCGGCTCCGTCTGTCCGCGTTCGGTGCCGACGCCGACGTCGAGGGCAGCTGGAGTGACCTGTCCTGGGTCCAGCAGATCCGAGGGGGCCGCGACGAGTTCGTCCAGTTGACCCGGCGCGGGGTCGTCCTGCCGTTCGGCCATCCGGCCTCCTGGGTGGAGTCGCTCGTGCGCGAGTGGCAGGTCGACACCGACGGCGGCGTCGTCGCGGTGCTCGTCGCGCGCACGATGATCGTGCTGGAGGAGGCGACCGTCGAGCTGCAGCCCGACCAGCAGCCCGCGGCCGGCCGGTCGATGCCGTTCCGTCGGATCACGCTGGAAGGCGACGGATCGGTGCTCGCCACGAAGGACGCGATCCCCGGCATCAGCACCGCCGACGCCTGGATCGTGCGCCGCAACCACCCGACGTTGCCGGCCAACGTGTGGGCCAGCTACACCGCCACCGACGTGCTCGCCGAGTCCGCCGCGAGCGCACCGAACCCGCCGGTCAGCTTCTCGCTCCCCGTCGTGTTCGTGACCGGTGACGCCGCCGCGAGCGCATCGAGCTCGGCACTGTTCACGACGCTGCGACAGTTCTACGCCGACCCCGCGAACTCCCTCTATCGCTCGCGCCCACTCGCCGCCGACGTCGCCTGGGCCGCCGAGCGCGACCCGGGCAGCGGGCTCACCACGACCTGGGTGACCCAGATCGAGTTCGGACTCGACGTCGCTCCGTCGGGGTCGCCGCTGCCCGTGGCCCCCATCGTCACCGGTGCCGTCGTACGCAAGCCGGCGCTCGAGTCACCCGCACTGCCGCCATCGCAGTGGCAGATGGAGGTCCGGTTCCCCGAGACGTGGTTGGACCATGGAGACGACCCGGCCCACAACCCGACCGGGGCGTTCCTCGAGCTGGTCGAGTCGAAGGTGTTCGAGCTCGGCGCCGAGGCGCGGGCGGCGCTCACGCCCGACTTCGTCGCCGAGCTGCTCGACCAGTCGCCACTCGGTATCGGGCCGGTGCTCGAGCTCGTCGGCGACGTGTTCGCCTGGGATCCGGCCACCGTCTTCGACGACGGCGCCCAGATCCTCCGCGGCATCCTGCTGCGAGAGATCGCCAAGGTGGTGGACGACATCTCCACGGCCGTGCCCGGTGTCGACATCCCCGGCCTCACCGTCGACGCCGACACCGACAACGGTGTCCTGCGCACCACCGTCGAGTGGTGTCCCGACGAGATCAACGACGTCGAAGCGGCCGGGTTCATCACCAACGACGACACCGAGCTGTGCGTGACGCTCATGACCGAGGTGGGCCTCGGCACCGCTGCCGCCGACGACGCCGACGGCAGCGTGACCGTCGTCGAGGGCAGCGCCACCGCGACGTTCGTGGTCGCCGACTTCACCCTCGTGGTCCCGCCGATCCTCGGCCTGGTCGAGCTCGACGTCACCGAACTGCGCGCCGAGCAGCCGTCCGACGGAGCCACCGAGTTCAGCCTCGACGTCGACGGTTGGCGGCTCGGCGGCGCGCTCGCGTTCTTGGAACCACTCGTGTCGTTCCTGTCGCCCGCGGCGAAGGCGTTCGACATCGAGATCAGCAGCTCGGCGATCCGGACCTCGCTCGAGATCCCCATCCCGAAGCTCTCGTTCGGCGTGCTGGAGATCGGCGGCGGCATGATCGGCCTCGCGGGCGAGTTCCCGTTCAGCGGCCCGGGCGTGCCCACGGTCGGGTTCCAGCTCGGCAGCCCGTCCTCGCCGATCACGCTGCAGATCATGCAGTTCAGCGGCGAGTTCTCCTGCGCCCTCGACTTCTCGACCGAGGGGCTCGAACGCATCGCCATCCGCGCCCGGGCGAGCGCCATGCTCGTCACGATCGACATCGAGGTCGCCAAGGCGTACTGCGGCGTCAGCATCGAGGCCCGGTTCGAGCTCGCCGACGGGCTGGTGAGCTTCACCGGCCTCGCCGAGCTGTCGGCGCACTTCAGCGTCGGCGGGGTGATCAACGCCACGCTGACGCTGCAGGCGTCGGTCGACTACTCCGAGGCCGCTCAGACCGTGACCCTCGCCGGACGCATCCTGTGGTCGGTGACGGCGCTGTTCACCTTCAACGGGGAGGTCAAGCTCGGATCGATCGAGTTCGCCCTCGGCGGCAGCTCGACGGGCGGCGGCGGGGGCACCAGCTTCCGCTCGGCATCCGGGACGGTCGGGGTCGGTGCCGGCGGGACCGACTTCGCCGACCAACACGAGCTCGCCTCGTGGACCGAGTACGTCCACAAGTTCGCCGCCTGACCCCCACCACCTGACGCCGCCGACCGCCCGAGGAGCAACACCGTGCCGAACCGCCATCTCGTCCTCGTCCCACTCCCCCGCGGCCGCGACGGCCTGCTCGGTCGCCTGTCGGTGCTGCTCGTCCCGCACCTCGAACAGCAGGGCCATCTCGCCGACTACCAGTTCGACTGGGCACGCTGGCCGGCCGCCGTGCTCGGAGCCGGACCCCCACCGCTGGGCAGCCCCATCGAGCCGCTCACGTTCGACGTGTGGATCAACGGCCGACAGACCCACCAGAACCTCGGACACCTCTCGGCGCAGTGGGTGTCGGACCCGCCGCGACTCGACGCCTGGCGAGCGCTGTTCGGACTCGACGGTGGGCAGCCCGGCATCCGGGTCGACGCCTACCGCGCCCTCGACCAGACGGAAGCGCCCCTCGCTCCGATGTACGACGGGGTCCGCGTGGCGACCGGCGCCGAGGCCCTGCGCACCCGACTCGCCGCCGGCTTCCCCGAACGGCCCCCGACCCGGGACGAGCTCGGGCGGCTCGACGAGCTCACGACGCTGCTCGCCGCCGATCACGTCCGCCACTTCGACGATCACGCGGCGCCGCTCGAGGGCAACACCGACCCCGAGGACGACCCCGGCCTCGACGACTACGACTTCCACACCGCGTTCTCGTTCCTCCAGGCCCACCCGGTGCTGATGCGCGTCCTCGGGCTGGTGGTCGACCTCGAGATCGGCCTGCCCGACGAACGGATCCACACGGTCGGTGTGACCTCGAACTACCAGGACCTGTTCGGGAACCTGGGCGGCCGCGGCCTCGAGATCAGCGGCCGGATCCCGACGACATTGGGGTTCTGGCCCGAGGTCGAGGGAGCCCAGGAGTTCTGGGCCGAGATCGGCGACGAGAGCCATCACGCGACGACGTTCGACATCCCGGCGACGATCACCGGGCTGCAGCGGTTCGGCGAGGAGATCGACGACCGGTCGAACGAGCGGGCCGACGAGCAGGCCGAGATCCCCGCCGGCGACAGCGTCGGCGTCCAGCTCGTCCGTCCCGGCGACCGGCTGGAGAACGAGCTGAAGGGCGTGTTCGAGCGACGCGTCGAGCTGTGGCAGCAGATCGAGGCCCGCCTGCACGAACCGAACATGGGCCCGATCGCCTTCGAGGGACGCGACGTCGTGATCGGGGTGCGCTACGACATCTGGGACGACACCGCCGAGCGCTGGTTCTCGCTGTGGGACCGGCAACCGGTCCGCAACGTCGCCCGGTTCCCCTCCACGCTCCCCGAGCTCCAGATCGACGTCCCCGACGACGAGTCGTGGATGACGGTCACCGCCTTCACCGAGGCCGGCCGCGACCTCGCGCTGCCCGAGCCCGACGACAAGGCGGATCCGCTCCCCCCGACGATCGACGAGACGCCGATCCGGGTCAGCCCGATCGTGTTCACCTGGCGCGGTTGGAGCCTCGCCGCCGACCCGCCGGGCAAGGCGATCTCGCTCGTGAACGGGGCCGAGGCCCGGGTGCCCAGCGAGCCCGGCGAGGACAGCCCGCTGCAGGTGATCCTCGAGTACGAGGTTCCCGACGGGGTGCTCCCGCGTCTGCGGTACGGCCGCCGCTACAAGGTGCGGGCCCGGGTGGTCGACTACGCCGGCAACTCCCAGGCCCTCGACACGCAGATGCCCCGCGACGACGCGCTCGAGACACGGCTGGTCGCCTTCGGCCGGGAGACCCCGATCCCGGCGCCGCTCCCCGTTCGGCGCCGCCAGGCCCGCCCCGTGCCCGGATGGGGCGACACGACGACGGTCGTGGTGCTGCGCAGCGAGCTCGGCCAGCGACCCGAGGAGATCGAACCGGCGGGCCGCCTGTTCCTCCCGGCGAACACCGCGGTCGACCGGTGCATCCTGCACGGTCGCCCGGCCCCCGACGGCCTGTTCACCGACGAGACGGTGTTCGCCGACGTCGTCGCCCGCGACCGAGCAGCGGTCGACGAGATCCTCGTCCAGGACCCGGTCACCGACGAGGTGTACGCCGCGGGCGACGAGTGGCGGCCCGAACTCCCCTACCTCGTCGACGCGCCCGCAGTCGGGGTCGCGTTCCATGGTCTGCCCGGGGCCGACGAGACGGTGATCGCCCCGTTCCTCGGAGACTGGCCGGCGCTCTCCGCCGTCGGGCTCGAGGTGCGGGCCGGCACGCCGAAGGTCGAGGTCTCCTCGGTGCGTGACGACGCGGCGGTCGTGTGCTTCACGCCACAGGGGATGACCCGGACCGTCGAGGTCTCGTGCACGATCGACGAGGCGATGGTGCCGCACTTCGCCGCCGTCGCCCGCGCCTCGTCCGAGGATCGGCGCACGCTCGAACAGCTCGCGAAGCGCGGCCGCATGTGGATGGTCTCGGCGCGGCGCGATCTCACCGTCGTCCACGCGGTGCGGCTGCCGCTGCTGGTGCCCGCGCTCGGTTCGGTGTCGGCGACCCGCTCCGAGATCGGCGACCGACGCGCGTCGCTCAGCGGTCCGCTCCTGATCGACGTGAAGTCGACCGATCGGGTCGACGTGCGCGCCCGCTGGACCGATCCGGTCGACCGCGGCCCGGACGGGGTCGAGCTCGTCACCACGGCACGCCTGCTGTTCGCCCAGCGGGAGGACTACGACGAACGCCAGCAGGTGCCGATCAGCCCCGAGCAGGTCGACCTCGGCGACACCAGGCGCCACGACGCCACCCTGACGCTCGAGGCGTTCAGCCGGTACAGCCGCTACTTCGCCGAGCGCGCCACGGTGCAGCCGACATCCGGGGGCTGGATCTCGTTCCACGACGGCCCGGTCGCCGAGGGCAACATCGAGGTGTCCACCGAGGGCCGGCACCTCGTGATCGGACGGGACGTCGAGGTCGACGTCCACGAGGCACGGCTCCGCGTTGTCGACCGCGACCTCCTCGGAGCGCCGATCGACGTCGACTTCGTGCCGCTACCGATCAGCCGCCGCTCGACCGAGTCCGGCGACGGCACCGGTACGTGGGAGGTGACGATCCCGAACTCGGCCATCCCGGCTGTGGTCCCGGTGCGCGACGTGGTCCCGGCGTTCGCCCGCTCCACCTCGTTCGAGGACGACACGTTCCGCATCGAGCACCGGGCCCAGGTGATCCGCGTGTGGATCGACCGGCCCTGGTTCACCACCGGGGTCGGCGAGCTGCTCGGGGTCGTGCTCGACGGCGCCCGCGCGGACGAGTCGCTGCACACCCGGGTCGCACGCGATCCGATCTCGCCCGCCACACCGTCGATCGACCCGCTCACCGTCGGCTCGTTCCCCCGGGCGTCGATGACGCACCTCGACGTCGACGGCAGCGGTCTCGACGTGGCCGGTCACCCGGTGCACTTCGACCAGCGGCGCCAGCAGTGGTTCGCCGACGTCGAGATCACCGGGACGCTCGGATACCGAGCGTTCGTGCAGCTGTCGCTCGGCCGGTTCCAGCCCGAGTCGATCCCCGGGGCACACCTCGGCGAGACCGTCGTCACCGACCCGATCCGGCTGGGCCCCTCGCGCACCGTCACGCTGCGCCGTGACCGTCACGGGGCCGTGGTCACCGTGGAGGGCCTCGCGCCGCGCAACCGCATCACGGCACAGTGGCAGCGGCGCGACCCCGCCGTCGACGATGACGACCTGGGCTGGCTGCACGAGGGTGAGCCGGTGGAGCTGATCGACGACCGCAACGACCGGCGAACGACGCTCCCCCTGCCGGGTTCGGCCGGCGACTTCCGCCTGCTCGTCGTCGACAGCGAGCTGTTCGAGCGCCGGGACGCGACCGGGGTGACCACCGACGTGGTCACCACCTACGTCGAGACCGTCGCGATCCCGAGCACCTGGCGCACGCCGCCGCCCGTCGAGGACCTCGCGGCCACCGCGGGCGACAGCCGAATCGACCTGGCGTGGCAGGCGGTCCCCGACGTGGACGGCGTCGACACCACGTACGTGGTCGAACATCGCCGCGCCGGTGGCAGTGATGCCCTCGTCCAGGAGGGGATCGTCGGCACCACCACCACGATCGACCGCCTGGACAACGGCACCACCTACGAGCTGCGGGTCGCCGCCCGCTACGGGGAGGTCCAGGGCCCGTGGTCCGAGACGGTCGAGGCCACCCCGGTGGCGCCACCGCCGTCCGACCCGCCAGCCCAGGTCACCGGGCTGACCGCTGACGGCGGCGATCGGCGGATCCACCTCGGCTGGGACGTCCCCGCCGGCGTCCCCGCCGGCTACGACATCGAGATCGCCCCCGGCGACCGCGGCCGCGCGAACTGGGAACCCGCCACCCTCGACCGACCGATCGAGTCCGGCGACGACACCGCCTCCGCCACCATCACCGGACTCGCCGACGGCACCCCCCTCGTCAACGGCGACCCCTACCGGGTCCGCCTCCGCGCCCGCAACGACGCCGGCACCGGCGACTGGTCCGACACCATCA
>SKSP01000308.1 GCA_007122945.1 Ilumatobacteraceae bacterium
CGAGGTCGGCCATGTTCACCGTGCCGGTCGCGGTGTAGACGAACGCCAACACGATGATGAACAGCGTCGAGGCGACCAGGCTGATGACGATGTACGTCATCCCGGACTTCACCTGATCGGCCCGGCCACCCATCGTGATGAGCACGTAGCTGGCGGCCAGCATCATCTCGAACGCGACGAAGAGGTTGAACAGGTCGCCGGTGATCAGGCTGGCGCCGACACCCGCGGCCATCACGAGGTACGCGGGGTGGAACGTCGGGTGCATCCGCTCGATGCCGCGTTCGCCGATCGCGAACACGAGCACCGAGAACAACAGGATCGAGGCCACGACGAGCATGACACCGGCGAGGCGGTCCACCACCAGACTGATCCCGGTCGGCGCCGGCCAACCGCCGCCCTGGGCGACGACGGCCCCGTCGTCGGCGGCGACCAGCAGCAGAACGCTGACGACGAGCGTGCCGGCGAGGGTCGCGACCGACACGATGCGTTGCAGCCATCGCCAACGGCCGCCGACCAGCGCCAGCGCCGCCGCGAGCAGGGGCAGCACGATCGGGAGCGGGACGAGCTGGCTCACGGCCGGTCCCCCCGCTGCTCGCCACTCGGCGGGTCACGCGGCGGCTGGTCGTCGTCAGCGTCGTCATGTTGCGGGAAACGGGGGTCGTCGGTGGCGGGGGGCCGACCGATCTGTCCGCCACCCGGCTCGCCCGACGCGTTCCAGACCCGGCCCTCCTGGGCGGCCTGGGCGCGCTCGGCGACCATCTCGTCGGCCACGTCGCGGTCGAGCCGGGCGAGGTAGCGGTCCTCGACGGCGTCCTCGACCTCGTCGTCCCGGCTGACCTGCCACGCCCGGAACCCGACCGCGAGCAGAAAGGTCGTGATGCCGAACGTGATGACGATCGCCGTCAGCGCCAGGGCCTGCGGGAGCGGGTCGGCGAAGTCGGCTTCGTCGCCGAGCCCGATCAACGGTTCGCCGCCGCGTCGCCCGCCCGAGACGAGCAGCAACAGGTTGGCCGAGTGCCCGAGCAGGCCGACCCCGATGATGATCCGCGACAGGCGGCGCTGTAGCAGCAGCCACGTCCCGCAGCCCGCGAGCATCGCCGCGACGAACGCCGCGAGCACGCTCACCGACGCCTCCGCTCGCGCTGGTGACCGGGGAGCTCGGCGTCGGCGGCGATCACGTCGGCCGACACGGCCTCACCCGAGATCTCGTCGGTCGCGACGTCGTCGCCGAAGGCCTCGAACATCATCAGGACGAGGCCGACCACGACCAGGTACACGCCGATGTCGAACGGCAGTGCCGAGGTCGCCTTGATCGTCCCGAGCAGCCACACGTGGAACTCGACGTCGCCGTGCTCGAGCACCGCTCCGCCGAGCAGGATCGGCACGATCGCCGTCGCCGAGGCGATCACCAGGCCGAGCCCGAGGATCGTCGCCGGGCGGAGCCGGAACGCCGAGCGGACCTCGTCGACCCCGCCCGCGACGTACCGGAACGAGACCGCGGCCCCGGCCGTCAGCCCGCCGACGAACCCGCCGCCGGGCTGGTTGTGCCCGGCGAACAAGAAGTACAGCGACAGCACGAGGATGCTGTGGTACAGCACCCGGACCGCCGTGTCGACGACGAGCAGACGTCTCACGCGCTCACCTCCCGATCGGGCGCCCGCGTCGGATCGGGTGTCGGGGTGCTCGCCCGCCGGCGTCCGGTCCGGGCGAGCGTGACCGCTCCGGCGGCGGCCACGAGCAGCACGGTGATCTCCCCCAGCGTGTCGAGGCCGCGGAAGTCGACGAGGATGACGTTGACGACGTTGTTGCCCTTCGCGTCGGGGGCGGCCCGCTCGATCATCTCCTGGGAGATGTTCGGTCGGTCGACCGACGAGCGGGCGCCCGCGCTCACGAGTGCCAGCACGAACACCGTGACGCCGGTCAGCGCCGACACGCCGAGTCGGATCGGGAGGGCCACGGCGGGGCTGCGGTCGGCCCACCTCGCCGGCAGGAAGCGCAGCACGAGCACGAACAGCACGGTGGCGAGGGTCTCGATGACGAGCTGGGTCAGCGCCAGGTCGGGGGCACCCTGGACGATGAACAACCCGGCCATCCCGTAACCGACGGCGCCGAGCAGCAGCGCCGCCGCGATCCGGCGGCGGATGACCGACGCCGCGACGGCGGCCACGACGACGACGATCGCGAGCGGGATCTGGATCGGTGTGTCGACCAACCTCGGCAGTGACGGGAACACCGTCGTCGCCGGGATCAACGGGGCGACGGTGGCGACCACCAGGATCACCGCGAGGTAGATCGGGAGCGAGCCGTTCTGCACCACCGCGGTCACGCGCTTGGAGCCCTGGAGCGTCCCGCGCAGGCAGAACAGGAAGCCCTGCTCGGCGCTCGGGATCCACCGGATCGCTTGGGACGCGCGCCGCTGGAACCGGGCGACCGGCCGTCCGACGACGGCGAGCGTGACGCCGACGGTGATCACGACGAGCGACAGGACGAACGCCGTGTTGAAGCCGGCCCACAGCTGCACCGTGGACGGGGTGACCCCCGGCTGGAGGGCGACGGTCGCGGACCGGACGAGGCGGTCGACGATCACCGGTGCCAGGCCGGCCGCCACGGTGAACACCGTGAGGGCGACGGCGGGGCCGACGAACACGGCGGCGGGCGGGTGCGCCGTCGGGCTGCGCCGTTCGGCGTGGTCGGCGCCCAGCCGGCCGAGCAGCCCGAGCACGAAGCGCGTCGAATAGGCGAACGTGAGCACCGACCCGATCACGATGACGGCGAGCACCGCGCCGGAGCCGGTGAACGCACCGTGCTCGACGTAGCCGTCGAGCGCCTTCTCCTTGGCGATGAAGCCGAACAGCGGAGGGAGCCCCGCCATCGACGCTGCGCCGATCACCCCCACCGCCACGGTCGGTCGCCACCCGGGACCGAACCCGTGCAGCTCGCGGACGTCGCGCGTTCCCACCTCGTGGTCGACGATCCCGACCACCATGAACAGCGCCGCCTTGAAGGCGCCGTGTGCGAGCAGCAGCGCCACGCCGGCCTGGGCGATCCGGTACTCGCCGGTGCCGAACAGGAGCATCAGGAAGCCGAGCTGACTGATCGTCCCGTAGGCGAGCAGCAGCTTCAGGTCGGTCTGGCGGAGCGCCCGCAGTCCACCGATGATCATCGTGACCGCGCCGACGACGAGCACGAGCCCGCGCCAGGGCGCGACCGCGGCGAAGACCGGCGACAGGCGGGCGACCAGGTAGACGCCGGCCTTCACCATCGTGGCCGAGTGCAGGTACGCGCTGATCGGGGTGGGCGCCACCATCGCGCCGGGCAGCCAGCTCCCGAACGGGGCCTGGGCGGACTTCGTGAACGCCCCGACGAGCACGCACACGAGGCCGCCCGCCACGGCCCCGCCGGTCGGCGGGTCGGCGAGCAGCTCCGAGATCCGGTACGTGCCGGCGTGCTGGCCGATCACGATGAACCCGATCAGCATGACCAGGCCACCGGCGCCGGTGACGAGGATCGCCTGCAGCGCGGCCGCGCGGGCGCGCGGGTTGCGGTCGTCGTTGCCGATCAGCAGGTACGACGTGACGGAGGTCAGCTCCCACGCGACGAAGAGGGCGAGCAGGTGGTCGGCCCAGACGACGCCGAGCATCGCGCCCGCGAACATCACCATCAGGCCCGCCAGGCGAGCGGTCCCGGGCTTCGGGTGGGAGAAGTACCCGTAGGCGTACACGCACACCAGGAACCCGATGCCCGACACGAGTGCGGTCATCGCCAGTCCGAACGCGTCGAGTCGCAGGTCGAGCCCGAGCCCGAGCGCCTCGACCCAGGTCGCGTCCTCGACGACGGGTCGGCCCTCGAGAACGGCATCGGCGTGCCCGAGCGCCCATGCCACGGTGGCGAGCGGCGCGACCGCGGCAACCAGGAACGCGCGCCGGCCGAACCGATCGCCCGTCGCGACGATGACGATCCCGACGAGCAGGTGGAGGGTCAGCAGGAGGAACATGAGGACCGCACGACGATAGGGCTGTCGTCGCGCGCTTGGACGAGTTACCGGTCGGTAACTAACGTGATCGCATGGCTGACATCGCGAAAGTGGGCATCGTCGGGTCGGGGATCATGGGCTCCGGGTTGGCAGAGGTCGCCGCCCGGGCCGGGCACGCCGTCGTCGTGCGGTCGCGAACGACCGAGGGTGCCGAGGCGGTGCGCGCGGGGCTCGAGGCCGGCCTCGCCAAGCAGGTCGAGCGCGGCAAGCTCGAGGCCGTCGAGCGCGACGAGATCCTCGCCCGCGTCACCACGACCGACCACCTCGGCCTGCTCGCCGACTGCGACCTCGTGATCGAGAGCGTCGTGGAGGACCTCGCCGTCAAGAAGGCGCTGTTCGCGGAGCTCGAGCAGATCGTCCAGCCCGATGGCATCTTGGCCACCAACACCTCCACGTTGCCGGTCGTCGAGTTGGCGATGGAGACCCAGCGCCCCGACAAGGTGTGCGGCATCCACTTCTTCAACCCCGCGCCGGTGATGAAGCTCGTCGAGGTCGTCCGCCCGATCACCGCCAGCGACGGCACGATCGCGTCGGCGGTGGCGTTCGCCGAGCGGTGCGGCAAGGACGCCGTCGAGGTCCAGGACCGCGCCGGTTTCGTCGTCAACGCGCTGTTGTTCCCGTACCTCAACAACGCCGTGCGGATGCTCGAGAACGGCACGGCGTCGCGCGACGACATCGACACCGCGATGAAGGGCGGCTGCGGGTTCCCGATGGGCCCGTTCGCCCTGCTCGACCTCGTCGGGCTCGACACGTCGCTCGCGATCCTCGACGCGCTGTACGCCGAGTTCCGCGACCCGAACTACGCCGCCGTGCCGACGTTGCGGCGGATGGTCGCCGCCGGTCGTCTCGGTCGCAAGACGCGCTCGGGCTTCTACGACTACTGACCGGGCTGGTTCGGCCGGGCCGCTCAAGCCGACGCTCGCGCGTGCCGAAGGTGTAGGTGTCGGACGTGCGACCGGAGGCCCACAACGTGGCGGGAACCTCCCTCTGGTCGAGGGACCACGTGCGATCCGGGCCCGGTGCCGGGTGGTCGGCGGACCCCGCGGCACCGGGCCCATCGACGTTCCGTGCCGCCGGTCGTGACCCGCGGTCGACGTCAGCGGGCGATGGCCGAGTGCAGTCGCCCGAGGTACTCCGAGCGCGCGACCTCGACCGCCCCGAGCGACGCCAGGTGCGGGGTGGTCCACTGCACGTCGAGCAGCTCGACGCCGTCGGCGCGCAACCAGTCCACCAGGTGCACGAGCGCGACCTTCGACGCGTCGGTGGCGGTGTGGAACATCGACTCGCCGGCGAAGAAGCCACCGATGCGGACGCCGTAGAGCCCGCCCACGAGCCGACCGTCGCGGTACGTCTCGACCGAGTGCGCCCAGCCCAACTCGTGGAGCGCCGTGTACGCCTCGACGAAGCGCCGGTCGATCCATCCTCCCGAGCGCCGACGGTCGGCGCACCGCTCCATCACCTCGGTGAAGCACGTGTCGAGCTGCACCTCGTAACGCCGCACACTGCGACGCAGCGAGCGGGTCACCCGGAGCCCGTCGAGCGGCAGGACGCCGCGCGGGTCGGGTGAGAACCAGGCGATGCGCCGCCGGTCGAACGGCATCGGGAACAATCCCGACCGGTAGGCCCCGAGGAGGGTGCCGGGTTGCAGGTCGGCACCGATCGCGACGATGCCGCTGTCGTCGAGCGGCGGGTCGGTCGGCAGGACCCAGCGGCTCGGCGGCGGCTCGATCGGCACGCCGCCATCGTGACACCCGGCGTCGGGATACCCCGGCATCGTGGCCCCGCCATCGTGACACCGGCATCGTCCCACCTGGTTGGTTCCCGGTCGTCGGAGCGACCACACTTTCCACATGAGCGATCGTGATCGTCCCTGGATGATGCGGACCTACTCAGGGCACTCGACCGCGCGGGCCTCCAACGAGCTCTACCGGACGAACCTCGCCAAGGGCCAGACCGGCTTGTCGATCGCGTTCGACCTCCCCACCCAGACGGGGTACGACCCCGACTCGCCGATGGCGCGCGGCGAGGTCGGCAAGGTCGGTGTTCCCGTCGCCCACCTGGGCCACATGCGCACGCTGCTCGACGGCATCCCGCCGGGGCAGATGAACACCTCGATGACGATCAACGCCACCGCGGCGTGGCTGCTGGCGCTCTACGTCGCGAACGCGACCGAGCAGGGCACGCCGTCGGCCGAGCTGCGCGGCACGACCCAGAACGACATCGTCAAGGAGTACCTCTCGCGCGGCACCTACATCTTCCCGCCGGAGCCGTCGCGCCGGCTCATCGTCGACATGGTCGCCTGGTGCGCCGGGAACGCACCGCTCTGGAACCCGATGAACGTGTGCTCGTACCACCTCCAGGAGGCGGGGGCGACACCGGTGCAGGAGATCGCCTACTCGCTCGCGACGGCGGTCGGCGTGCTCGACGCCGTGCGCGACTCCGGGCAGGTGTCGGCCGACGACTTCGGGCGTGTGTTCGGCTCGATCTCGTTCTTCGTCAACGCCGGCATCCGGTTCGTGGAGGAGGTCTGCAAGATGCGGGCCTTCACCGAGATGTGGGATCACATCGGGCGTGAGCGCTACGGCGTGGACGACCCGAAGGCCCGCCGGTTCCGCTACGGGGTGCAGGTCAACTCGCTCGGCCTGACCGAGTCGCAGCCGGAGAACAACGTCCAGCGGATCGTGCTCGAGGCGCTCGGCGTGACGTTGTCGAAGCGGGCTCGCGCCCGATCGGTCCAGCTGCCCGCCTGGAACGAGGCGCTCGGGCTGCCGCGTCCGTGGGACCAGCAGTGGTCGCTGCGCATCCAGCAGGTGCTGGCGTACGAGTCCGACCTGCTCGAGCACGACGACATCTTCGACGGGTCACACGTCATCGAGGCCCGTACGGCCGAGCTGCGCGACGCCGCGCAGGCCGAGCTCGACGAGGTGCTCGACATGGGCGGGGCGTTCGACGCCGTCGACACCCTGAAGGCGCGGTTGGTCACGTCGATGGCCGAGCGCACGCGGCGGATCGAGTCGGGCGAGCAGGTCGTGGTCGGTGTCAACCGGTTCACCGAGACCGCCGACTCCCCGCTCGGCGGCGCCGAGTCGATCCTGACCGTCGATGCCGCCGTCGAGGCCGAGGCGATCGCCGACGTCGAGGCCTGGCGCGCCGAGCGCGACACCGCCGCCGTCGAGCGCGCGCTCGACGAGCTGCGCCGGGTCGCCGCCTCCGACGAGAACGTCATGCCGGCGTCGATCGCGTTGGCCCGCGCCGGCGGCACCACCGGTGAGTGGGCGGCGGTGATGCGCGAGGCGTTCGGCGAGTACCGCGCGCCCACCGGCGTGGCCGGCGCCCGGGTGGGGGTGGGCTCGGATGCCATGACCGCCGTGGCGGCCCACGTGCGGTCGCTCCCGGGCGGGCCGCCGAAGCTGTTGGTCGCCAAGCCCGGCCTCGACGGCCACTCCAACGGCGCCGAGCAGATCGCCGTCGCCGCCCGCGACGTCGGGATGGAGGTGATCTACGCGGGCATCCGCCTGACGCTCGATCAGATCGCCGCCTCGGCGCGCGACGAGGACCCCGACGTGATCGGGCTGTCGATCCTGTCGGGCTCTCACCTCCAACTCGTCCCCGACCTGCTCGATCGCCTGCGCGCGCTCGGCGTCGACG
>SKSP01000468.1 GCA_007122945.1 Ilumatobacteraceae bacterium
GAGATGGCCGGCGAGGTCGCGCACACCGGTCGCGTTCACCGCGATCGAGTGGAGGCGCGGGCCGAATCGCCCGAGGAAGCGACCGACCGGATACTGCATCGCGTCCGGCTCGTCGCTGGGCGCCATCGGCTCGATCGTCAGATCTCCGATCGCGAAGATCGAAGCGTCACGCTTCTCGAACGGGCTGTAGCCCTCGTAGTAGCTCTCCCCGCCGAACACGTCGCCGTAGAGATGCCGCGCGGCGGCGAGATCATCGGTGACGTGGATGACCTGTGCGAGCCGGCCGAGCTCGAACGTCATTGCCGACGGCTCTGTCGGACGTCCGTGAACGGGATGTCGCGGTCGACCTGCGGCTCCTTGGGGAGTCCGAGCACGCGCTCGCCGACGATGTTGCGCTGGATCTGCTCGGAGCCGCCCTGGATGCCGTGGACCAGGGAGGTCAACGCCATAGCGGTCACGGCGCCGTCGCGAGGTGCATCGTCGCCGCTCAACATGCCACCCGCGCCGACGATGTCGAGCGCGAGATCGCGGGTCTGGCGCGCCAACAGCACACCGCTGATGTACCCGAGCGAGCTCTCCGGACCGGGCGCCTGGCCGGCGGCAGCAGCCGCCTTCGCCCGGAGCGTCGTCAACCGCGCCGCCTCGGCCCGGCAGTGGAGTGTCGCGACCCGGTCCCGGATGTGTGGGTCGTCGGCTTTCCCGTACTCGCGGGCCAGCTCGATCAATGCCCTCGAATCCCCCAGCGGGAACGCCTCGCCGGACTGCGCGGACGCCCGCACCCGTCGGCGGGCCTCGGCGCAGGTGAGGTCGAGCATGCCGTTCTTCTCGCCGGGGGACGCACCTCCCCCGTAATCGGCGCTGGCCGCGTACGCCGACCGCTCGTTGGCGAGGGTCGCCAACGTGACGATCCAGCCGTTGTCGACCTCGCCGATCAGGTCGTCGTGGCTCACCCGGGCGTCGTTGAAGAACGCCTCGTTGAAGTGCGCCTCGCCGTTCAGCTGCTTGATGGGACGCACCTCGATGCCAGGCTGGTCGACCTCGATGATGAAGAACGAGATGCCCCGATGCTTCGGCACGTCGGAGTTCGTCCGGACGGGCATGACGGCCCGATCGCTGGTGAGGGTTCCGCTGTTCCAGATCTTCTGCCCGTTGACGACCCACTCGTCGCCGTCGCGGACGGCGCGAGTCGTGAGGGACGCCAGGTCGGAGCCCGCGTCGGGCTCGCTGAAGAACTGGCACCACGCCTCCTCGCCGGTGGCGACCTTGGGGAGGAGCCGACGCTTCTGGTCCTCGGTGCCGAACGCCAACAGCACGGGAGCGCCCATCGTCTGGCCGATGCCGTGCGGCGGCGGCAGCGCGCCGGCGGCCTTCAATTCCGCGCGCACCAGTGCCGCCGCGTCGGCGTCGAGGCCGCGCCCGTACCACTCGACCGGCCACGTCGGGTAGCCCCAGCCACTCTCCGCGAGGCGGCGCCACCATTCGCGAACGGTGAGTTGGTCGTTCCAGTTCTCGGCGAGCCAGGCGCGGACCTCGGCGACGATGGCGTCGCTGTCGTCCGACACCTGGCGGTCGACGACGGCCGTCATGCGGGGACCGGCGCCTCGATCCCGAGCAGCCCCATCATGTTGCCACCCATGATCTTGCGGATCTGCTCCTCGGGCAGGCCGGCGAGCTGGTCGTAGTACGACAGCGGGTCGGCGAGTCCCTCGACGTGCGGGTAGTCGGAGCCGAAGATCACGTGATCGGCCCCCAACAACTTGACCAGCCCGGTCGGGTCCTCCTCGTGGAACGGGTGCATCCAGAAGTTCCGCTTGAACGTGTCGGACGGCTTCTCCGGGTAGTGCTGGGGCATCTGGGCGTAGGCGTGGTCCAGATGCTCGAGCAGGTCCGGGACCCACCCGGCGCCGTTCTCGATCAGCGCGATCCGCACCTTCGGGAAACGCCAGCACACGCCATGGGTGATCAGCGACGTGACGGCGTCCATGATGTCGCGGTGCTGGACCCGGAGCGTGGCGCTGAACAGCTGTGGTTCGCCGAAGGGAAGGGTCTCGCCCTGGACGCCCTCCCACTCGTTGGCGTACCGCACGTACCCGCTGTCGGAGGCGTGCACGACCACCAGGACGCCGCTCTCCTCGACCAGCTCCCAGTAGGGATCGAACTCCGGACGCGCGAACGAGCGCGGCCCCTTGTAGCCCCATGCCGGTGCGGGCCGCATCAGCACGACCTTGGCGCCCTGGTCGAGCAGCCACTCCAGCTCCTCGACGGCGCGGTGGACGAGGCCGGGCGTGACGATGGGCACGGAGAAGATCCGGTCCTCGTACTGGAACGGCCACTCGTCGGTCATCCAGCGGTTGAGCCCGTGGATCGCGTCCGCCGCGAGATCGGGATCGTCGCGCATCCGCTCCTCGATGAGGCTCGCGAGCGTGGGCAGCATCAGTGCGTAGTCGATGCCCTGCTCGTCGAGCAGCTCGAGGCGAGCCTCGGCGTTGCGGAACGCCGGCGGGCAGTCGATGCCACGGCCGATGATCTCCTTGTAGCTCTTCCCCTCCGGATTGCCCTGCTTGAAGTACTCCTCCTGGGCGCCCGGACGCCCGACGCGGTCGAACGTCGGGTTGGGGATGTAGTCGCTGATCTTGCCCCGAACCGCGATCTTCTCGCGGCCGTGGACGTTGACGTAGCTGATCGCGTTCGCCTGACCTTCGGGCAGGTAGCGGGTCAGCGCGTCCTTGGTCTCGTACAGGTGGTTGTCGGCGTCGAAGACGGGGAAACCGAGTTCTCGAGGTGCCATGGCGCTCACTCTCCTGGTGGGTCTACGGCGATTGGATTGGTGTGGCGCGACGAGCACGCGGGCTCGCGCACGACTCAACTCTAGCAAACGATCGTTTGATTTGCGAGCCGACGTCGGCGGCGGACGTCAGATCAGATCGACGATCTCAGCGTCTCTTCGAGGACACGACGGAGGGTGAGCTTGTCGACCTTGCCGCTGCCGAGCATCGGCAGCTCGTCGGGATCGACGATGATCATGTGGCGCGGCACCTTGTACGACGAGAGCTCGTCATTGGCGTGCGCACGCACGTGCTCGATGTCGACCTCGGTCCCCGGTTTGGGCACGAGTGCTGCGGCGACGATCTGCCCGCGCTCGGCATCGTCGAGGCCGATCACGATCGCGAGCCCGACGTTGTCGGCACCTTCGAGGACGACCTCGACCTCGCGTGGAGCGACGTTCGATCCGAGGGTCTTGATCATCTCCGTCAACCGGCCGGTGAAGAACAGATACCCCTCGCGGAAGTACCCGTGATCGCCGGTGTGCAGCCAGCCGTCGTCGTCGAACGCCTCGTCGCGCTCGCTCTTGTAGAGACCGTCGGACAGCGAGTAACCCCGGATGAGCACCTCGCCTTCGACCCCTTCGGGCAGGTCCTCGCCGGTGAGGGGATCGACGATCCGGTGCTCCACGTACGGAACGCGGAGCCCGAACGAGCCACGCAGGTGCTCGGGCAGCACCTTCCCGGCCTCCGGCCCGGGCGCTGTGTGGGGCCCGAGCGTCTCGGTCTGACCGAGCGAGTTGTGCATGAGCTCCGGATCGACCGGCCCATCGGGTCGCGGCGCGAACGCCGGCACCATCGAGACGTCCCGCCCGGTCGAGTCCACGTACTGCCGGAACTTCTGGGCGAGCTGTCCCCACATGCCGATCTGGTGCGGACGTTCCTCGATCACGAGGTCGAGCGCCTCGGCGTTGTCGAAGCGCTCGAGGCACAGCAGCTTGAAGCCGCGCACGAGACCCTGACCGATCGACAGCACGAGCCCGCCGATCCAGAACCACGGCAGACCGCTGAACTGGATGAACTCCGGCGTCATCGAGTGGAACTTGCTCAGGTTGTCCGAGTGCCGGAGGAATGCGCCGTGGGTGTGGATCACACCCTTCGGCGTTCCGGTCGTGCCCGACGTGTGGACGACGCACAGCCGATCGGCCGGCGTCACCTGCTCCTCGATCGCGTCCAGCAGGTCGTCGGAGACGGACTCGGCCAACGGCGAGGCGGCGTCGACGCCGAGGTCGATCGTGTCGGCCCACTCCGGGTCGTCGGGGGCCGCGTCCCCGGCGATCCAGACGCGTCGCAGGAACGGCGCCTCGGGCGCGAGGAACGGCGCCTCACCGACGTCCGCCAACCACGGGAACGCCGCGGTGACGAACTCGCGATGATCGTTCCCGAAGAGGGTGCGCGGCACGATCAAGGTGTCGACGTCGCCGTGGATCGTCGTCTTGCGCAGCTCCGCCGGTCGGTACGCAACGCTCATCGGGAGGCAGATGGCGCCGATGCGCGTGATGGCGAAGAAGGCGATGACCCAGTCGGTGCCGTAGCTGAAGTGGATCCCCACCCGCGTCCCCTTGCCGACGCCCCGTGCGATCAGCTCCTTGGCGACGCGGCGCGACGCTCGATCGGCGTCGGCGAAGGTCAGCCGTCGGTCGGGCATAACGACGTAGTCGTGGTCGCCGAACAGTTCGGCGGCCCGACGGATCGCCGTGCCCATGGTCGGCACGTAGTCGAGCGGAGGCTTCTCCATGGTCGGATCTCCTAGCTGGGTTCAGCGCTGGGTTCAGCGCTCACGGTGATGTCGCGCAGCGGGCGGCCCGCGAGCTGCGGGCCATCGGACTGTAGGTGACAACGAACGCTGCCACCGCCGTCGACGCGCGTGGAGTCGGGCATCGTGGTCGAGCAGACGTCGAGGGCGTGTCGGCGGCGGGTGCGGAACGGGCACCCACTCGGCGGGTCGGAGGGGTCGGGAAGCCCCCCGACCATGAGTTCGGCATCGTCCACGAGCCGATGGCTCGGATCCGGGCTCGGAACGGCGGCCAGGAGCACCTCGGTGCAGGGGTGCGCCGGATCGGAGATGACACGCTCCGCCGGCCCCTCCTCCACGATGTGGCCGAGTACATCACCGCGATCCGGCGCACCACGACCAGATCGTGGAGGATGTCGCGAATTCGACATCCCCCACGACATACCCCGGTCGGCCCATCCTGGTGTTTCCCCCCTCGTTCGACTCGTGCCACGGACGTGATCCGGCCTGCGGCAACGGGCATAGTTGCAGTGTCCAAGTATAAATCACACGCGGCCGGTCATCGCAAGCCGATGAGCACACAGCGATCGAACCGGGGCCAGCGCGACCCTACCAAACGGTCGATTGGATCTCGCCGTTCCGAATCTGCCATGTTGTAGGTCTGCCGCATGATGCACCGGGCACCAGCGGGCACGCCACCGGGGGGTGCGATGAGCGAGTTTCCGGTCAACGTCGGGACGATGCTGTTCACGATGGTCGACCCACATCGAGGGCACGAGGTCGCGTACAACCGATGGTACGAGCGCGATCACTTCTACGCGGGATGCATGATCGGACCGGGCATCCTGTCGGGCGCTCGATGGGTCGCGACGCGCGAGCTCAAGGACCTGCGATTTCCCGAGTCGAGCCCCTTCGCCGAGCCCGTCGACGCCGGCTCGTACCTGGCCATCTACTGGATCAGCGACGAGCAGGCCGACGAGTGGCAGGCCTGGGCCGGTTCCCAGGTGTGGTGGCTCTACCAGAACGGACGCGGTTTCGACGAGCGGACGCACGCCCAGACGGGGATGTACGACTTCGCCGCGGCCTCGAACGCCCCGCACCACGGCGTCCCGGTCACGCTCGCGCTCGACCATCGCTACGCGAGCATGCACGTCGTCGTGTCCGAACCCTCCGGTGACGCGAGTGGCGCGACGCTGGCGCGCGATGTGCACGAGGGCCCGGTCGCCGAGCTCCTCGCCCGTGGCGCCATCGGCCTCGCCACGTCGTGGACCATGAAGGGCGCCGACGGTCCGCCCCCGGCCGACGATCAGCAGACGTCGCCCATGGCACTCGGCGCACCCGGCGGTTCGCGCCAACGCGTCGTCCAGTTGCTGTTCTCCGATCTCGAACCGACGCAGGCGTGGGACGACGTCCGCGGGTACACCGCCGCGATCGAATCGTCCGGACTGGGCCGGGTCACCTTCGCCGCTCCGTTCCTCCCCACCGACGTCGGCACCGATCGTCACACGGACCAACTGTGGTGAGCGTGGTGACCATGACACGACCGACCGAGAGGAAGATGCCATGACGTTGGACCAGTACTCGCTCTGGATCGGCGGCGACCGCGCCGCCGGGTCGGCGGGCACCTACGAGATCCTCAATCCGGCCGACGAGTCCACCGTCGGGCTCGCCCCGGAGGCGTCGACCGACGACGCCATCGCTGCGGCTGCAGCCGCAGCCGACGCGTTCGCGAGTTGGTCGGCGACCACGCCGACCGAACGCGCCGAGCTGCTCGACCGGGCCGCCGACCTCGTGCAGGCCCGGTTCGACGACCTGGTGGCACTCGCCCAGGCCGAGACGGGCGCCACCACGACGATGACGACGATGGCGAACGTCGGGGGATCCATCGCCCGTCTGCGCCGCTACGCACGCGGCGCCACGGAGCCGGTCGAGCAGCCTCTCCGGCCCGAGCCCGCGGCACCCGGACCGCTCAGTCCCAACGGTGGTCTCATCAGCGCGAGCGCGATCCGACGCCCGGTCGGCACGGTCGCCTGCATCACCTCCTACAACGTGCCGCTCACCAACGTGGTCGGCAAGATCGGTCCGGCGCTCGCGATGGGGAACACCGTCGTCGTCAAGCCGGCACCCCAGGACCCCCTCGCCGTGATCCGCCTCGTCGAGATCCTGCACGAAGCCGGCTTCCCGCCGGGCGTCGTGAACGTCGTCGTCAGCTCGGCGCCGGGCCCCGCGGAGGCACTCGTCGCGAGCGACGACATCGACATGGTGAGCTTCACGGGGAGCACCGTGGTCGGGCAGAAGATCGGGGCGGCCGCGGGCGGTTCCATGAAGCGGCTCCTCCTCGAGCTGGGCGGCAAGGGGGCGAGCATCGTCTTCGACGACGCCGATCTCGACGCGGCCGCCCGGGGCACGGCGAGCACGTTCGCGTTCCACGCCGGGCAGATCTGCACCGCACCGACCCGGCTGATCGCCCACCGTTCCGTCTACGACCGGGTCGTGGAGAAGCTCTCGATGATCGCCGGGCTGCTCCCCGTCGGGGACCCGACCGACCCGTCCACGATCGTCGGCCCGGTGATCAGCGGGGCCCAGCGCGACCGCATCGAGACCCACGTCCGCGGTGGTGTCGAGTCGGGTGCGACCATCGTGACGGGAGGGGACAGGCCGGAGATCGACCGCGGCTTCTACGTGCGCCCGACCCTGTTGGCCGACTGCACGATGGAGATGCCGATCGCTCGCCAGGAGATCTTCGGACCGGTCGTCGTGGCCGTTCCGTTCGACGACGACGACGAGGCCATCGCACTCGCCAACTCGACCGAGTACGGGCTGTACGACTACGTCTGGACGGCCAACACCGCCCGGGCGTACCAGGTCGCCGCGCGCCTCCGGACCGGCAACGTCGGTCTGAACACCCTCGCCCGCAACCCCGAGACGCCGTTCGGCGGTTTCAAGCAGAGCGGCGTCGGGCGCGACGGTGGGTCCTTCGCCCTCCACGCCTACAGCGAGATGCAGAGCGTCGTGTGGCAGGCATGAACCCGTCGACGACACCGACGCGAGCCGCCACGACCACGTCCACGACCACGACCATCGCCACGACCACGACCACGACC
>SKSP01000116.1 GCA_007122945.1 Ilumatobacteraceae bacterium
CGGACTCCGTTGTCGATCACGACGCGTCCTTCCGGTACTCGCGGACTCCGTTGTCGATCACGACGCGTCCTTCCGGTACTCGCGGACTCCGTTGTCGATCACGACGCGTCCTTCCGACTGCGGTGGAGCACGAGTGCGGCGGCGAGTGCGGCGGTGAACACGACCAGCGTCTCGCCGAGCGTGTCCATCGAGCGGTAGTCGGCCAGCACCGCCGTCACCACGTTCGGTGTCTCGCTGTCGGCGAGCGACCCCTCGACGTAGCCCCGGGCGACGCCCGTGTGGCCGGGCGCGAACGGGTCGCCGCGGTCGGGCAGGTCCTGGCTGGCGTACAACATCAACCCGGCGAACACGATGATCAGCGGACCGGCGATCCAGGCGGCTCGTCGGTCGCGCCCGGCCGGGCGGTCGCCCGTGACGAGCACGGCGACGAGCAGGAGCACCCCGACGAACGCGGAGCCGAGCACGGCCTCGACGAACGCCACGTCGGGGGCACCCATGCCGGCGAACAGCAGGGCCGCGAACAGGCTGAACGCGGCCAGCACCGCCACGGTCGCCAGCATGGAGCGGACGATCACCGCGACGACGGCGCACGCGAGCAGCAGCGTGAGCAGGAGCAGGTCGAGCTGCCAGATCAAAACTCGTCCCCCTCCCCGGTCGACTCGTCGGGAGAGAGCTCGTCGGGACCGGTCACCCGCAAGATGTCGGGTCGGCGGGCGGCGCTGCGCGCGAGGGCGTGGATCGCGGTCGGGTTCACGAGCAGCGAGAAGCCGGCGATGAGGAACAGCTGGAGGCTGCCTGGACCCACCCGGTTGAGCACGATCAGGCCGGCGAACACGAGGACGAGCCCGAGCGTCTCGGCCTTGGCCACGGCGTGGGCTCGCGTCCAGAAGTCGGGGAAGCGGATGAGCCCGAGCGCGCTGATGGCCAGGAAGAACGTCCCGCTGATCAGCAACACCACGGCGACCGCGTCGATCAGCGTGCCGGTCATCGCGTCTCCTGCTTCACGGGTCGGCGGCTGTCGAGGTAGCGGGCGAACGCCAGGGGGAACAAGAACGCGAGCAGGGCGTACGAGAGCCCGATGTCGACGAACAGCTCCGGCCGACCGAAGATGAAGCCGATCAGCATCATCAGCACGACGCTGTTCACCGCGCCGAACGACGCCGACAGGAGTCGATCGAGGACGGTCGGGCCGCGGGCGACGCCGATCACGGCGGTGATCGTCAGGAAGCCGACCGCGAACGCGAGGACGAGCAGGAGCGTGTTCACGCGATGTCGCCTTCCTTGATCGTGTCGCGGTCGACCGCGGGTTGCTCCTCTTCCAGGAACACCGCGGCGATCCGGTTCTGCAGCTCGCCGCTGACGAGGTCGTCGACCTGCGTCGGCGAGAGTGCGTGCACGACGAACTCGGTGCCCTCGATGTCGACCGTCAGCGTGCCGGGCACGAGCGAGATGCAGTTGGCGAGCGTGGCCCGGGCGATCGGCCGGCGGAGCTGGGTGCGGAAGCGAATGGTGCAGGGTTCGAGCGGCATCCTCGGCGACAGGGCGATGATCGCGAGCTGGACGCTCGCCATCAGGATGCGACCGCCCATCCACATCGAGAACGTCACCCCGCGCAACAGTGCGCCCGGGATCCGGAACACGGGGAGGTGGCCGGCGTCGTGGCGCAGGCACGCGCCCGTGATCCGGTGCGTGACCGCGGTGACGGCGACCGCGGTGACGGCCCCGGTGACGACGAACAACGGCTCGAAGCGCTGCGACAGCGCCAACCAGAACCCGAACAGCAGGAGCGCCTGGACGACGGTCGTGCGGCGCACGTTCATGCGACCACGCTCACGGCGAGGACGAGGACCATGGCGCCCACGATGGCACCCCCGAGCACCCAGCTCGGGATCACCGGCCGCGTCGGTGCGCCCGGCATGGTCGGGGCGGGCAGCCTCGGTCGGCGATCCTCGGGTCCGGCACGCTCGGGGCGTTCGGCGATCCGTCGGCGCACGATCGTCGGGAGCTCGCGGTACACCCAGTCGGTGTCGACGCTGACCTTGGCGGCGGGCTGCAGTTTGGCGCGCAGCAGCCAGAATCCGAGCCCGGTGAACGCGAGCAGCATCGTCGCCTCGACCACCTTCGCGACCGTGTAGGGCTCGAACGACACGGCGGTCGGCATCAGGTCGTAGAGCAGGGCCGGCCGGACGCCGATCGCGACGTTGGCGACGGCGGCCACGCCCATCGCGACGTACATCGTCACCGGGACGGACTGCAGCGTCGGCGCGGGCCCGGCCCCGGTCGCGGACCGTGGTTCGCCGAACCAGGTCAGCGCCGGCAGCTTGAGCGCGACGCTCAGGAACGTGCCGACCGACGCCAGTTTGAGCAGCCACTGCGCCGCGTACGAGCCGCCGTCGCCGACGGACGTGACGGCGAGCTCCTTGGCGGGGAACCCGCTGAACAGCGGAGCGCCGGAGATCGACAGGGCGCCGACCATGTACAGCACGAGCACCCACGGCAGGGCGCGGGCGAGGCCGCCGAGCTCGGAGGCCCGGCTGCGGCCCGTGACGTACAGCACGGCGCCGACGCCCATGAGCAGCAACCCCTTGTACAGCACGTGGGCGGTGGCGTGCGCGGTGGCACCGTTGACCGCCGCCTCGGTGCCGACGCCGATCGCCGCGACCATGAAGCCGACCTGGCTCACGATGTGGTAGGCGAGCAGGCGCCGGATGTCGTCCTCGAGCACCGCGTAGACGACGCCGAAGATCGCCATCGCGACACCGAGCCACAGCAGCAGTTCGACGCCGGGGAAACCGCGGGCGAGCACGTACACCGCCGACTTCGTGGTGAACGCGCTGAGGACCACCGTGCCGGCCACGGTCGACTCCGGGTAGCTGTCGGGCAGCCAGGCGTTGACCGGCAGCGCCGCCGCGGACACGAGGAACCCGGCCAGCACGAGCCCGGTCGCCCCCGTGAGCTCGAGCGATGCGAACGCGAGCGAGCCGGTGTCGATCAAGTGCCAGACGGTCCCGGCGAGCAGCAGCACGCCGCCCACCAGGTGGACACCGAGGTAGCGGAGGCCGGCGGCGGCCGACCGGGCCCGGCGCCGGGCGAAGATCAACAGGGCCGCGGTGGTGACCTTGAACTCCCAGAAGAAGAACACCGTCAGCAGGTCGCCGGCGAGCACGACACCGACGCCGCACCCGGCGGTGGCGAGCGCGGCGGCCCGCTCGAGGCGGCCCATCGTCGTCCAGCCGTACACCCCCGCGATCACGATGATCAGTGCGAAGACGGTGGCGAACGCGAGCGACAACCCGTCCGCACGCAGCCACGTGAGCTCGTAGGTGTAGAAGCCGAGGTCCCAGACGGTGCCCTCGTCGAGGCGGACCACGGCGACGAGCGCGACGAGTCCGGTCAGCACGGTGAGCGCCGCTCCCGCCCGCCGCGGCACGACGGCCACGAGCAGCGCACCGACGATCAGGACGAGGGCCGGGTGAACCGCGGGCAGGCCGGAGAGATCAACCATCGACGACCTCCCCCCGGAGCACCTCGCCAGCGGGCGCGATGTCGTCGGCGGGATCGCCGAGCTCCCCGGCGCGCACCCCGACCGGTCGGGACACGACCCGGCCGAGCTGCTTGGCGCCGATGACGAGCACGATCGCCGCACCGAGGGCGAACGCCGGCATCCGGCCGGGCACCGACGCCCCGGTCACCCACTCGACCAGCGTGCCGACGGCGAGCGCGCCGACGACGATCGCCACCTTGACGGCCATCGCCCCGAGGCCCGGTCGTTCGGGGCTCACGGCGTCCCCCCGGTGACGGCCCGGGCGACCGAGCTCGACAGCTCGCCGAGCGAGAACACGTCGCCGAGGCCGAGCAGCAGCCCGGCGGTCGCCGTCGTCGCGATCGGCACGACCATCAGCGGCGAGGCCTCGGCGCGCACCGGGAACGCCGGCGATCGCCGGAAGAACGCGCGGTGCACGATCGGCAACAGGTAGGCCGCGGTCAGCAGGCCGCTGCCGAGCACGACCGCCGCGAGGAGCGGTTCGCCGGCGTCGATCGCGCCGGCCCCGAGGAACCACTTGCTGACGAACCCGCCGACCGGTGGGAGCCCGGCGAGGCCGAGCGCGGCGACACCGAACGCGCCCATCGTGACCGGCATCCGCACGCCGATGCCGTCCATGTCGGACACCTTGTCGACGCCGGTCGCCACGTAGATCGCGCCGGCGCAGAAGAACAGCGTGATCTTCAGCACCGCGTGGTTGGCGAGGTGCAAGAGCGCGCCGTTCCACGCCGTCGCCGACAGCAGCGAGAGCCCGAGGACGATGTACGAGAGGTGGGCGATCGTCGAGTACGCCAACCGCCGCTTGAGGTTGTCCTGGCGCAGGGCGATGAACGACGCCGTCACGATGGTGATCGCCGCGAGCGTCGCGACGACGACGCCGAGGCCGACGTCGGCGAGCCGCTGCGGGCCGATGACGTACCCGAACAGGCGCGAGAACCCGAACACGCCTGCCTTGACGACCGCGACGGCGTGCAGCAGCGCGCTGACCGGGGTGGGCGCGACCATCGCCGCGGGCAGCCACTGGTGGAACGGCATCACGGCCGCCTTGGTGCCCACGCCGAGCACGGTCAGCACCACGAGGCCGATGACGACCGCGTCGGAGACGTCGCTGCCGAGCACACCGCCGGCGGTGAAGTCGGCGCCGGGCGCGTACACGTGCACGATCACGACGGCGAGCAGCAGCATCGTGCCGCCGCCGAGGAGCGTGAGCAGGTACCGCCGACCGGCCGCCATCGCGGCGGGGGTCTGCTTGTGCACGACGAGGGGGTACGTGGCGAGCGTCAGCAGCTCGTAGAACAGCAGGAACGTGAAGAAGTTGCCGGCGAACGCGAGGCCGACGGTCGTCGACACGCAGATCGCGAACGACGCGAAGAAGCGGACCCGGTGCTTCTCGTGAGCACCCCGGACGTACCCGTAGGAGTACGAGGCGGCGAGGATCCACAGTGCCGAGGCCGTCGCCGCGAACAGCATCCCGGCCGCGTCGACCCGGAGGACGATGTCGAGGTCGGAGGCCAGTGCGCCGAGGGTGATCGTCGGCTCCCGGCCGTCGAGCACCGCGCCGAACATCGACACGACGAGGGCGAACGTGGCCAGCGCCGCGGCCCCGGTCACGCCGGCATACCACCGGGGGCGGTCCCCGCCGAGGGCGATCAGGATGCCGGCGACCAGGGGGACGAGGACCGCGACGAGCGCGATCACGTCGGGCAGGTGGGTCGGCCGTCGGGACGCCGACCGATCCGCACCGCGAGGGGGATCAGCCGGTGCACGGGCGGGATTCTAGGTGACGACCCCCCTGTTCGCACCGGACGCCCACGGGTTCACACCGGGTTCACATCCTCGGGTCGGGTGGTCGCGGCCGCGGCTCCGGACGCTCCCGACCGAGGTCGGTCGCCAGCTCGTCGAGCTGATCCGACGGCAGCGGGACGCGCTGGTGGATGGCCCGGCCGAGCAGGTGGGCGCCGACCGGCGCGGCGAGGAACTGGAGCACGACGACGAGCGCGAGTGTGAGGACAGCGGCGGACTGACGTAGCTCGAGCGCCGCGCCGGCCGCCACCAACAGCAGGCCGAGCGTGGGTCCCTTCGCCGCCGGATGCATGCGTGAGTAGGCGTCGGCGAAGCGCACGGCGCCGACGCCCGCGAGCATCGTGAACCCGGCACCGAGCACCACCAGTGCCGCGGCGACGACGTCGAGGCCCGTGTCGAGCAGCGTCGCCGCGGTCATTCGCCCCTCCGCTCGACGAAGCGGGCCATCACGCCGGCGCCGACGAACCCGACGAGCGCGACGACCAGCACGATCGCCACCTTGAACGCGCTGCCGGTGGCGAACGCGGCGACCACGACGCCGATCGTCAGCGTGCTGGCGAACCCGTCGAGCGCGAGCACCCGGTCGGGCAACGTCGGTCCGAGCACCAGACGGGTCAAGAACGCGGCGCCGCCGATCGACAAGAGCACGTACGCGATGACGACGATGGCGGTCACGAGTCGGCCTCCGTCGCCCGTGTCGTCTGCTCGCGGAACTGTGCGAGCGCGGACTCGGTGCCGAACGCGCGGACCGCGAGCTCGGCGAAGTGGAGCAGGTCCGACCGCACGGCGTCGACGTCGTGCAGGTAGAGCACGTGCACGTAGATCACCGTCGGATGTCGCGTGACCTCGATCGTCAGTGAGCCGGGCGTCAAGGTGAACGTGTTGGCGACGAGCGTCACGACCGCGTCGGAGCAGTCGTCGAGGGGGATCCCGATGATCCCTGGTGCGGTCGAGTCACCAGGGGTGACGATGTCGCGCGCCAGCACCAGGTTCGAGCGCACGACCTGCACGAGGAAGAACAGGAGGAACCACAGGGCGCGCAGCGGACGGATCCGGCCGGGCCCGAACCGGGCGTCGGCACTCGTCGGGAGCCGGACGAGCACCACCAGCCCGACCGCGACGACGACGCCCGACACGATGTTGGCGGCGGTGAACTCGCCCCACAGTGCACACCACAGCACGACGAACCACACGACGAGGGCGAGCACGCGTCCGGGGGCGCTCATCGGCGCGCCCCGCGCCCGGTCGGCGCTCCGGCGGGTCGGGCTCACGGTGTCGCTCCCAGCACGGCCTCGATGTAGCGGCTCGGATCGAGCAGCTCGACGGCCGCTCGCTCGGTGAGCCCGTACAGCGGTGCCGCCCAGATCATGACGCCCAGGCCGACCACCACCACCGCGATCGTGGCGCCGACCATCAAGACCGGACCGCCGAGCGCTCCCGCCGGCACGGGCGCCGATTCGGGCTCCTCTTCGCGCTCGCCCCAGAACGCACCGGCCCAGATCTTCGTCATCGAGAACAAGGTGAGCAGGCTCACGAACGCGGCGACGCCGGCGAGCACCCACTGCTGCGAGGCGACGCCGGCGTCGAACACGGCGAACTTGGCGACGAACCCGCCGAACGGCGGCAACCCCGCCAAGCTGAGCGCGGGGATGGCGAACAGCAGGCCGAGGAGGGGCGCCGTGCGCATCATCCCGGCGACACGGGCGAGCTGCGACGAGCCGCCCCGACGTTGGACGAGCACGGCGACCATCAGCAGGGTGGTCTTCAGGATCATGTTGTTGAACGTGTAGAACACCGCCGCGGCCACGCCGGCCACGGTGAACAGCCCCAGCCCGAGCACCATGTAGCCGATCTGGCTGATGATGTGGAACGACAGGATCCGCTTCATGTCGTCCTGGGCGATCGCCCCGAACACGCCGATCACCATCGTGAGCGCGGCGACGACGAGCAGGAGCGTGGCGGGGCGCGCGTCGGGCGGGAAGAACAGCGTCTGGGTCCGGATGATGGCGTACACGCCGACCTTGGTGAGCAGCCCGGCGAAGATCGCCGTGACCGGACCGGCCGCCCGCGGGTAGCTGTCGGGGAGCCAGAAGAACAGCGGGAACAACCCGGCCTTGATCCCGAACACCGCGAGGAGGGCGACGGCGAACATCGTCTGCACACCGAGCGGCAGCTCGGGGATCCGCACCGCGAGGTCGGCCATGTTCACCGTGCCGGTCGCGGTGTAGACGAACGCCAACACGATGATGAACAGCGTCGAGGCGACCAGGCTGATGACGATGTACGTCATCCCGGACTTCACCTGATCGGC
>SKSP01000007.1 GCA_007122945.1 Ilumatobacteraceae bacterium
AGCGACGATCTGCACGTGATCCACGACGAGGGTGCTCGGCACCCGGGGCGTCGAGTGGTGCCCGTGCTCGTCGCGGTGGCGCTCGCCGGTTCGACCGTCGGCACGGCGAGCGGAGCGGCCGAGCGGCTGACGTGCACGACGGGGGCGACCCACATCGTGCACGCCGGGGACACGTGGTTCGACATCGCACGTGCCTCGAGCGTGTCGATGCGCGCCCTCCTCGACGCCAACGACACCACCGAGCACCACGTGATCCATCCCGGGGACGAGCTGTGCCTGCCGAGCGGCGCGAACGCGAGCTCACCGACCGGCGGCACGACCGGCCCGAGCACCTACACGGTGGCATCCGGCGACGGCTGGTTCGACATCGCCCGGCGCGCCCGCACCACCATGCGCGCCCTCCTCGACGCCAACGACACCACCGAGGACCACCTCCTCCACCCCGGCGACACCCTCCGGCTCCCCGACGGTGCCAGAGCGCCCGATGCCAGCTCCACCGCGGGTTCGTCGGGTTCGTCCGGATCCCCCTCCGGCACGTCGGCCACCTACACCGTTGGCTCGGGCGACAGCTGGTTCGACATCGCCCGGCGCGCCCGCACCACCATGCGCGCCCTCCTCGACGCCAACGACTCCACGGAGAGCCGCCTGCTCCACCCCGGCGACACCCTCCGGCTCCCCGAGGGCGCCACGGCCCTCGCATCATCCGGCACGTCGTCGGGTGCCGGGACGCCGCTCGCGGCACTGCCGGTGCAGGGGCCGTGCTGGTACGAGGACAGCTGGCACGCACCGCGCGGCGGCGGTCGGCTCCACGTCGGCGTCGACCTGTTCACCGCGCCCGGACAGTACGTGTACGCCGTGGTGGACGGGACGCTCACCGCCCGCAACTGGGACCAACCGGGCCGCCGCGCCGGCAACGCGTGGTGGCTCACCGCGGCCGACGGCAGCGGCACACGCTTCTTCTACGCCCACCTCGACGACTTCGTACCCGACCTCCGGGTGGGTTCACGGGTGCGCGCCGGGCAGATCATCGGCTGGGTCGGCGGGACCGGCAACGCCGGCTTCCCCCACCTCCACTTCGAGATCCGGCCCGGCGGCGGCGGTCCGATCAATCCCTACCCGGCCGTGCATGCCGCGGGCGGCTGCAACCGCGGCACCCCGTACGAGCAGCCCAACGGTTGGGTCCCGCCGACACGGGGCGAGTGACGCGCCGATCGGGACCCCACGTCCCGCATGCCTACACGGGCGACGCGACCACGGCCATCGTCGAGCAGATCGAGCGTTTCGCCCCCGGTTTCCGCGGGCGGATCATCGGCACGGCGGTGCGCTCGACCACCGAGATGTCGTCGTACAACCCCAACTACGTCGGTGGCGACATCATCGGCGGTGCGTCCTCGCCGACCTAGCTGCTGTTCAGACCGCGCGTCGCACTCGACCCGTACTCCACCGGCATTCCCGGGACCTACCTGTGCTCCGCATCGACCCCACCCGGTGCGGGAGCACACGGGATGTGCGGTGCCAACGCCGCCGCTCGCGCCCTCGCAGAGCTGGGTGTCGGAGCGAGCTGAACCCGGTCACGGTCGAGCCGTCACGATCGAATCGGCCTCAGTTCGGAGCGGCCAGGGGCGAACCGAGCTGCGACGTGACCGCCGCCCGCACCTGGTCGTCGAAGCTGCGCACGTGGGCCTCGACGAGCGTGGCCGCCGACTCGGCCGCGCCCGACTCGAGCGCGTCAAGGATCGCGGCGTGCTCCTCGACGGCGTGACGCGTGTCGGCCACGTCGGCGAGGTACACGTGCCAGACCCGGTCGCTCTGGGCGTAGAGCATGTCGAGGGTGTCGGTGAGGAAGCGGTTCCCCGCCGCGGCCCAGATGATCTCGTGGCAGCGCCGGTCCACGTCGAGCAACGCCTCGTCGGCCGTCACGTCGTGCGCCCCGGTGATCGCGGCACGCATCTCGCTCCAGTGTTGGGGCGTGCCGCGCCGTGCCGCGAGACGAGCGGCGTAGGGCTCCATGATCGCCCGGGTCTCGTACAGCACCGACAGCTCGGCGACGTCGACCGGGCTGACGAACGTGCCGCGCCGCGGGATCACGGTGACGAAGTGGTCGCGCGCCAACCGCTGCAGGGCTTCACGGATCGGTGTCCGCCCGATGCCGAGCTGTTGTTGCAGAGTCTCCTCGCGCAGCACGTCACCGGGCGCGAGCTCGAGCCGGACGATCATCCGGCGGATCTGCTCGTAGGCCCGTGCGCTCATCGATGTCGTCGTGATACGTTGATGATATATCAGATGAACGGGGGTCATCGTGAGCGACGCTGCAGCCGTACCGTCAACCGCTCGGTGCGTCATCATCGGTGCCGGCATCGTCGGCAACTGCCTGGCCGGCCATCTCGCCCGACTCGGCTGGACCGACATGGTGCTGCTCGACAAGGGTCCGCTGCCCAACCCGGGGGGCTCCACCGGACACGCGTCGAACTTCATCTTCCCGGTCGACCACAACAAGGAGATGGCACTGCTCGGCGTGCAGTCGGCCGACCAGTACCGCGAGCTCGACCGTTCGGTCGACGCCGGCGGCATCGAGGTGGCCCGCACCCCCGAGCGCATGGACGAGCTGCAACGTCGCATGACGAGCGCGACGGCGTGGGGCGTCGAGGCCCACCTGCTCACACCGGCCGAGGTGCACGAGTTGGTGCCGTTCGTCAACCCCGACGTCATCCTCGGCGGCTTCTACTGCCCCTCCGTGTCGGTGGTCGACTCGTTGGACACGGGCACCCTGTTCCGCAACGAGGCGATCGAGACCGCCGGGCTGCAGGTGTTCCCCAACACCGAGGTGCTCGACATCGAGACCACCGACGAACCGGCGACCGGACTGCAGCGGGTCACCGCGGTCGTCACCGACAAGGGCCGCATCGAGGCCGAGCACGTCGTGATCGCCTGCGGCGTGTGGTCGAACCGGATCGCCAACATGGCCGGCGCCACGATCCCGCTGGTGCCGGCCGTGCACCAGATGGCCGACGTCGGCCCGATCGACGTGCTGGCGCAGACCAACAACGAGATCGCGTACCCGATCGTGCGCGACATGGACACGTTCTGCTACGAGCGCCAGTCGTCGGGCTCGATGGAGGTCGGCTCGTACGCCCACCGCCCGATCCTGCACCACCCGGACTCCATCCCGAGCAACGACGAGGCCGCGCTCAGCCCGACCGAGATGCCCTTCACCCCCGACGACTTCGACCCGCAGATGGAGCAGGCGATCGAGTTGATGGACATGCTCGGCGACGCCGAGATCAAGTACGCCATCAACGGCCTGCTCTCGCTGACGCCCGACGCGATGCCGTGCCTCGGCGAGACCGTCGAGGTACGCAACCTCTGGTCGGCGGCCGCGGTGTGGGTGAAGGAGGGGCCGGGCATGGCCCAGGTCGTGGCCGAGTGGATGACCTTCGGCTCACCCCGCGTCATCGACGCCCACGGCGCCGACATCGCCCGCTTCTACCCCGAGGAGCGCAGCGACGAGCACATCTGGGCGCGTGCCGCCGAGCACTTCAACAAGACGTACGGCATCGTGCACCCCGCCGAACAGTGGGAGACGCGCCGCGAGCTGACGGTGTCGCCCTACTTCTCGCGCCAGCAGGACCTCGGTGCGTTCTTCTTCCAGGCCCGCACGTGGGAACGGCCGCAGTGGTACGCCTCCAACGCCGACCTCGCCGAGCGCTACGGCGTCACCGAGCGCGAGGTCGAGTGGGACAACCGGTGGTGGAGCCCGATCACGGTCGGCGAGCACCTCAACCTGCGCGAGCACTGCGGCATGGTCGACCTCTCCGCGTTCCAGCTGTTCGAGCTGACCGGCCCCGGTGCGGTCGAGTTCGCCGACCACCTCTCGGTCAACAAGATCGGCCCGGTGGGGCGGGCGACGTACACACCGTGGTTGACCCCCGACGGCGGGTTCCACTCCGACCTCACGATGCACCGCCTCGCGGACGACACGGTGATGGTCGTGACCGGCGTGTTCGACGGGGGCCGCGACCTGCACTGGATCCGCAAGCACATGCCCCGCGACGGCTCGGTGACGGTCACCGACCGCAGCCGCGAGATCTCGACGCTCGGCCTCTGGGGGCCGAACGCCCCGGCGTTGCTGGCCACCCTGACCGACCACGACCTCACGCAGGAGGGGTCGCCGTACGGTTCGATCGTCGACGTCATGCTCGACTGCGGGGGCACCGACGTCGCCGCCAAGCTGTTCCGCATCTCCTACGTCGGCGACACCGGTTGGGAGATCTACGTCGACTGGGACGACGGCCCCGCGCTGTGGGACGCGCTGATGGCCAACGGCCGCGACCCGTTCGGACTGCGACCGACCGGTGCCGGCGTGTACAGCACGTCGGGCCGCATCGAGAAGGGCTACCGCCTCCAGGGCGCCGAGCTCGAGAGCGAGTACGACCCGCTGGAGGCCGGCCTCGCCCGGCCGAGGGTGAAAGCCGCCGATTTCATCGGCAAGGAGGCGTACCTGCGTGCCCGGGAACAGGGTGAGCCGGAGGTGTTGATGTGCACCCTCACCGTCGAGGACGCCACTGACTCGCGGGGCCGCACCCGCTGGCTGCAGGGCGGCAACGAGCCGATCCTCACCCTCGACGGTGCGACGATCCACGACTCCCACGGCCGCGTCTCGCGCGTGACGACGGCCGGCTACGGGCCGTCGGTCGGCAAGCAGATCCTGATGGCGTACCTGCCGCGCGCGCTGGCCGAGCCGGGCACCGATCTGCGGGTGATGTACATGAACGAGACGTTCCCCGTGAAGGTGGTCGGCACCGGCGGCCCGTTCGACCCCGACGACACCCGGCTCAAGTCGTGATGCGGATCCTCGTCTGCGTGAAGCGCGTGCCGGCGCCCGGCTCGAAGATCAACATCACGGCCGACGGCACGGCGGTCGACACCACCAACCTCGGGTTCACGGTCAGTCCCCACGAGGAGTGCGCGGTGGAGGCCGCGGTGCAACTGATCGAAGGGCACGGCGGCGATGCCACGGTGCTGACGCTCGGTGCCGTCGAGGCCGGCGAGCAACTGCGCTACGCGGTCAGCGTCGGGATCCAGCGCGCCGTGCTGCTCCCGACCGCGGGCGAGGAGTGGGATCCGCAACGCACGGCGCGGGCGATCACCTCGGCGATCCGGCAGATGGAGTCGGCCGACGGCCCGTTCGACGCGATCCTGTTCGGCAACGAGTCGGCCGACTCGGGCGGCTTCCAGGTCGGCATCCGGGTGGCCCACGCGCTCGGACGCCCGATGGTGAACGGCGCCAAGGGCCTCTCGATCGACGACGGCATCGCCCGCGTTCAGCGCGAGGCCGACGCCGGTCGGGAGACCTACGAGCTACCGCTCCCGGCCGTCATCGGGGTCAAGGAGGGCATCAACCTCCCCCGGTACCCGACGATGCGCGGTCGGTTGGCGTCGAAGAAGGTCGAGGTCGCCTCGATCGATCCGGCCGACGCGACGAGCGGCCCGATGGCCGGCGCGGTCACCGGTCCGACCACGATCGCCCTGCGGCCGCCACCGGAGCGGACGTCGGAGACCGTCATCCTCGGCACCGGGCCCGATGCCGCCGTCGCGGTGGTCGACGTGCTGGACGAGATCGGGGTGCTGTGATGGCCCCGGTCGCGAACCGCACCGTCCTCGCCGTGGTCGAGCACGATCGCGGGACCGTGGCGCCGACCACCTTCGAGGCGCTCACCGTCGCCCGAACCGTGAGCGACCGCGTCGACGCCCTCACGATCGGCGCGACAGCCGACGCGATCGCCGGTGATCTGGCGGCGTACGGGGTGGCATCGGTGCACCAGGTCCACGACGACGTCCTGACCGACTACGGGCCCGAGGCGTGGGGCGAGGTCGTAGCACACGCCGTCCGCGCGCTCGCGCCCGATGTCGTGATGGCGTCCGGCACCGACCGCGGCAACGAGGTGCTGGCGCAGGCCGCCGCGCGGCTCGACCTGCCGTTCGCCGCCAACTGCACCGAGCTGCGCACCGGCGGCGGCGACGGCGGCGGCGACGGCGACGGCGTGGAGGTGACCCGCATCCGGTGGGGTGGTTCGCTCCTCGAGGACGCCACGCTCCCGGGCGGGATCACGATCGTGACGATCGCCCCCCACGCGGTGGAGGCCGGGCCGGCGGCGACGCCGGGAGCCGCCGAGCCGGTCCCGTTCACCGTGCGGCTCGACCGGTCGCTCGGTCGCTCGGTCGTGCGCGGACGCGTGGAGCGCGAGGCCGGTGTCACGTTGGCGACCGCACCCGTCGTCGTCGGCGGCGGTCGCGGCGTCGGCTCCGCCGAGGCGTTCGCGCCGCTCGAGGAGCTGGCCGCCGAGCTCGGCGGCGTGGTCGGCTGTTCGCGCGCGGTCACCAACAACGGGTGGCGCAACCACGCCGATCAGGTCGGCCAGACCGGCACCCGCATCGCGCCCGAGGTGTACTTCGCGTGTGGCATCTCGGGTGCCATCCAGCACTGGGTCGGGGCGATGGCGAGCAAGCACATCATCGCGGTCAACACCGACCGGCAGGCGAACATCGTGACCCGGGCCGGTTACGCCGTGATCGGCGACCTCCACGAGGTGGTGCCCGCGATCACCGCCGAGATCCGGCGGCGCCGCAGGGACTGACGATCGACTCCTGCCAGGCGCGGGTGTCGGCCACGGCGTTGAACGTGAAGGCGTGCACGGCGTCGACGCCGAGGCCTTCGGCGTCGTCGGCGAACGCCGCCACCATCTCGGTCGGGTCGTAGCCACCCGGCGCCAGCAGGTGCATCACCGTGGAGCGGTTCTTGGCGAGGTAGCGCAGCGATGCCCCGATACCGAGTCGCGTCCCCACCGTCATCAGGCGCGTCCGATCGACCACGCCCGGCAGACCGAGACGGACGGGCAGGACCACGCCGTCGGCCCGGACGCTCCCGAGCCACGACCGGATGACGGTGTCGTCGAAGCACATCTGGGTCGAGATCCATCCGCCCACGCCGTACTCGGCGAGGAGTGCCTGCTTGGCGCGCAGCTGCTCGCCGACGACGTCGGCGGGGAGCGTGGCATGCCCGTCGGGGTACCCGGCGACGCCCACTCGGCTCACCCCGGGGTCGGCGTCGAGCAGGTCGCGCAGGAACGACAGCGCTCCCTCGTACGGGCCGGCCGGATCTGGCGCGTCGCCGGCGATCACGAACACCTCGGTGAGCTCGCGCTCGCGCAACCAGGCCGCGATCCTCGCCGCATCGGCGGGGCCCTCGATCATGCGAGCAGCGAGGTGCGGTATCGGGCGGTGACCGAGGCCGATCAGGCGGTCCGTGTACTCGAAGGTGGCGGCGAGCCCCTTCGTCGGCGAGCACGAGACCGACACGTGGGCGTTCGGCGGCAGGTCGACCAGCGCCTGCTCGATCGACGGCACGGGCACGATCTCGTACTGCAGGTCGGCGACCAGCGCTGCCATCCGTGGTCCGGGGGACGCGACCGGCGTGCCCCTCGTCGACGGCCGCAGTCGTCCCAGCAGCGCGATCACGATCCGCCACTCCTCACGTGAACTCGTCGGGGAGCGCGGTCGAGCGGCGTTCCACGAAGTCGCGCAACTCCTCGTCGACGGCGTCGTCGATCGGCGGCGCCTCGTAGGCGGCCA
>SKSP01000213.1 GCA_007122945.1 Ilumatobacteraceae bacterium
CCCCGGCGATCTCGCCGACCAGGCGCGACTTGCCGATGCCGGGAGGGCCGCCGACGAGGACCATCCGACCGCTCCCCGTACCGGCGGCCGCCACCACGCCGCCGAGGTGCGACCACTCCGGGAGCCGCCCGACGAAGCGTCCCGGACCGGCGGTGGCGCGGGCCGCCGCCATCACGCTCGTCCGCTCTGCCGGCCCGGGGAACAACGACGGGTCATGGTTCAGCACGGCCTGCTCCGCGCTGCGCAGCAGCGGCCCTGGCTCGATCCCGAGCTGTTCGACCAGCGTCGCCCGGGCCCGCTGGAACACGTCGAGCGCCTCCGACGTCCGCCCCGCCCCGTAGAGCGCGACCATGAGCTGCTGGTACCGGCGTTCCCGCAGCGGCTCGGCGGCGATCGCCGCGTCGAGCACGGTGACCAGCTCCTGGTGGCGGCCCAGCGCGAGGCATGCCTCGGCCCACTCCTCGTCGGCGTCGAGCCGGAGGGTCTGCAACCGCAGCCGTTCGGCGACCGCTTCCGGCTCGACCACCAGGTCGTCGCCGAGATCGGGGTACGGCTCGCCCCGCCACCGCCCCCGCGCCCCTTCGAGCAGTTCGACGGCCGACCGCAGGTCGCCGCCGACGAGCGCGGCCCGGCCGTCGGCGATCTCGCGCTCGAAGATGCGGACGTCGACCGCGAGGTCGGGCCCGGCCAGCCGGTAGCCGGCGCTCGACGCGCCGAGAGGGAGGTCGGCGCCCGCAGCGCGCACGAGCTGGCGCAACTTCGAGACGTGCACCTGTACGGCGTGCTCGGCGGTGCGCGGTGGATCGTCGCCCCACAGCGCCCGCACGAGCCGGTTGGGCGGGACCGGCTGCTCACCGGCGAGGACGAGGCACGAGAGCAGCGCCCGGACCTTCGCCGAGCCGATGCCCACCGGGGTCTCGCCCACCCCGACGGTCAGTGGTCCGAGCACGCCGATCTCGACCGGTCCGGCCGGAGCCCCGAGCGGTCCCGCCACACGCTGATCGAGCCCCACCATCCGGGCGTGATCGTAGACGGGCTCGCCGACGGTGTCCGCCGGAGCGGTGGAGCACTGCGCCGACGAGCAGGAGCAGCAACGCGAGCGACAACGTCTGCGGGAGCCCGCTGGATCCGGTCGCCGGGAGCTCGGTGACCGGGGTCGGTGGCACGGTCGGGCCGTCCAGGGCCGGTACGCGGTCCGGCGCCGGGGTCGTGGGCAGCTCGGCCGGAGCACCCGGGAACGTCGGGACCGGTGATCCGCCGGTGAGGATCACGGTGGCAGCGACGATGCGGGTGCCACCGTCGGGTGCCCGGCCCTCGATGACGACGGTGTGCGGCCCGGGTGGCAGGTCGGGGACCGTGAACGTCAGCCGAGCGACGCCGTTGCGGTCCGCGAACCCCATGCCGAGCACGACCGGGTCGGAGTACATCTTCCCCGTGAACGCGCTCCCGTCGTCGTAGCCGGTCGCGGTGATGGTCATCGTGTCGCCGCTCGAGACCACCGGCTCGCTCGTGTCGGAGCCGGTGTCGGTGGTGGTCGTGCTCGTCGTCATGATCATCCCGGTGGTGGCCGACGCCGACCGGACCGTGATCGTGAACGAGCGAGGTGCGCTCACCTTGCCGGTGTTGTCGCGAGCGGTGCAGGTGACGGTGTGCGTACCGATCGCGAACTGCCCCGACGACCGGTCGCAGGTCACCACCGGCGACGGGTCGCGGTCGTCCGTGGCCGGCGGCAGCGGCACCTCGACGAACATCGACGTCGCCCCGACGGGTGCGGTCACGTCGATGTCGGCGACCGGTCCGAGCTGGGGTGGCGCGAGGTCGATGCCGACGGGGATCGGCCGTACGACCGGGAATCGGGGGAAGGAGTCGAACGTGGCGATGGTGCCGGTCGATCGCTGCACGGTCCGCGATCCCGTGGCGCAGAAGCCTGCGCAGATGGTGCCGCTGAACTCGCCGTTCCGGAGCCCGTTGTTGCGGACCTGTCCGGAGATCGAGCCGGCCGCGCCGAGTTGGAAGCCGAGGATCGTCGCCGTCAGGTCGACCGTCGCGTCGAGCTCGAACCGGAAACGGCCGGTCGACTCCACCCAGCCGTGCGCCGTCGCCGAGGCCGGGCCGCTGGGCGCATCCGACCCCGTCGGGAAGACCCCGATGGACAGCGGGGAGCTGGCCGGGATCGTGAGGCGGGTGATCGGCACGCCGTCCTGGGTGCGGCCGGAGAGGGTGAAGGTCCCGCTGGCGAGCGCGACGCTCGGGTTGCCGACGGGCAGCGTGAGCGACCCCGACAGCGTGCCGCTGAAGTGCCCGGATCGGGCCGTGAACGACTGGAGGCTCAACGAGCTGTTGAGGAGGCGGAAGTTCCGGGACGAGGTGAGCCGGAGTTGGAGACCGTTCGAGGTGCTCTCGAGCACCAGGGGGACGGTCTCGGGGGTGTTGGTGCGCCGCAGCATCGGGCCGAAGTCGAGCACCCGGTTCATCGTCTGGCTGATCGCGCCCTGGTCGGAGAACGTCAGGGTCGGCAGCGGGATCGGCTGCAGTCGGGACACGACGAGCTCGGCGCCGCTGTCGATCCGCACCGTCACCGAGCCGCTCTGGGTGAGCTTGCGGAAGCGGATCGTGGCGTTGCGGATCCGGAAGGTGTCGCTGCCGATCTGACGGCTGCTCGCCGTGACGTCGAACGTGCTGTTCGACGCGATCACGAAGTCGTCGAGCAGGATCGTGCCGGCGATGCCGGGCACGGTGAGCCTCGGGGTCGGGTGGGATGACGTCCCGTCGACCCGCAGCTGCCAGGTGGTGCCGCTCTTCTCGAGCCGCACCCTGCCCTGCAGCTGCAGGCCGCCGATCGACACGCTCGTCGTGGTGAGCGGGGTCGACAGCGACCCGTCGATGCCGACGGTGAAGCCCTGGAGCGTCAGCGGTCCGAAGACGCCGGTCACGCTGATCGTCGTGGCCCCGACCGACAGTGTCGGGTTCGCGGCGGACGGTCCGGTCGTGAACGACGCCGCCGGGAGCGCGAGCTGGATCCGGTTCTTCGAGACCGACCGGGCGGCCGTGGCGACGGTCATCGAACCGTCGGTCGCGATGTGGAACGTGGGCAGGGTGAACGTCGTCCCGCCGTTCTCCCACGTGAGCGTGGCGTTCGACGACTCGAACCGCGTGACGCCGAAGAAGCCCGAGGTCCGCCGGAAGCGGAACGTCCCGTCGAAGCGGAACGGCGACCCCGGCGGGCGCAGCTGCGAGACGGTGAGGTCGAGCTCGCCGAAGCCGGCGGTCGTCATCGTGCCGGTCGCGGCGGTCGACGTCACGAGCCCGGGGATCGACAGCGAGCCGTCGATGACGAGCCGGATGGTCGACGCCGGCGTGTCGGTCGACGAGGTGAACCTGACGGTGAACGATCCGGCGACGGTCACCCCGCCGATCGAGAGCGACGGCGCCTGGACGGCGAGGTCGCCGACCCAGCGGTTGCCGACGCGTTCGAGCGACCCGTTCACGCCCGCCGTCTGGCCGGCGAGCGTGGCCGACCCGGAGATCGTCGCCGTCGTGGTGCCGCTGGACTGGCTGTGCGCGAGCGCGAACGACCCCGACGACACCGTCAGGCCGTGGATCGAGCGGCTCGTCGTCGTCAGGGCGATCGCGACGTCGCCGTCCGACGTGATCGACCCGGTGAACGCGGTCGTCGTGCCCAGGTTCGGGACGGTGACGTTGCCCGTCGCCGTGAGCGCGTACCCGCCGCCCGTCTGGCGGACGAGTCGGAGCGTCGCGCCGGTCACGCTGAGCGCCCCGGCGGTGAACGACGTGACGCCGACCGAGAGCTCCTGGATGCCCGCGCTCGTCACCGCCCCCGTGACGACGGCCTCGGAGAAGAGCGGGCTCACCGAGAGTCGGCCGTCGACCGCCACCGACCAGGTCGACCCGCTCCGGGTGATGGTCGCGCCGCCGCCGACGGAGAACGCTCCGAGCGTCAGCCCACCGGTCGGGAAGGCGACGTCGAGCGCACCGGTGCCCTGCACCGTCCACCGTCCGTCGACGGCCAGCAGCGGCAGCCCCGACGCTCCCGACAGGCGGCCGGCGACGGCGATCTCGGCGACGCCTCCGGCCGGCCGGGCGAACCGCAGACCGACCGGCTGGCCCGCGCTCGGGCCGATGATCGTCAGCCCGGTGCCGGGCAGGGCGAGCTGGTCGACGAGCAGCGTCACGTCGAACGAGCCGTCTGTCGACACCGCCCCCTCGGCCTCGACCGTCGTGGTGCCGACGAGCGCGGACAGCCACGTCGGCAACGTCACGGTCAGGTTGCTGCGGAACGTGACGGTGAGCGGGTCACCCGGCCGTGCCCGCGTCAGCTCGAGTCGGGCCCCGCCGGCGATCGTGAAGTCGCCGACGGCGAGCGGCCCACCGACGCCGGAGACGTCGATGACCCCCGTCAGGTCGCCCGCGAGCTGGGCGTCGACCGTGACGGTGCTGCCGCCGACCGCGGTGGTGCCGCGGATGAACACCGACACGTCGCCGTCGAACCGGCGCATCTCGACGGTGGCGTCGGTGATCGTGACGCCGGCCAGCGGCCCGATCGAATCGACGGTCGCGATCGCGACGAGGTCGGGGAGCGCGCGATCGGGCGCGAACGGGCTCGGCGTGCCGGGTGCGGGGAACATCGCGACGTCGAACTGGGCGCCGGCCGCGAACGGCGGCAGGTCGAGCGTCAGGCGGGCACCCGCCCCACCGCGCACGAGGAGCGGGTCGTCGCTGTCGAGGTCGTACCCGGGCGTGGCGACGCGGAGCCGGCCCTCGGCGTCGCCCGGGACCTCGAGGATCGACGGCGCGCCGAGGGCGGCGAGCAGATCGGTGACGTCACGGGACCGGAGCTCGACGTCGAGCAGCGCAGAGGGCACGAACGTGTCCTCGCCGCCGACGGTCACCTCGCTGCCGCCGAGGCGGAACGTCACCGGGTCGGCGAGGAACGGCACCTCGGCCTCGACCTCGTAGCCGGTCGGTGTCGCGGCGAGCGTCCCCCGGGCGAGGTCGATGCCGAGCAGGCGGACGTCCCAGACACCGTCGACGTAGGCATCGGCGATCACGTCGAGCAGGCGTTGCTCGACCTCGGCGAGCGGGACGGTGAAGTCGAACCGGTCGGCCTCCACCCCGTCGAGGTAGTCGACGGTCCACAGCCCGTCCTCGTAGTTCGGGTCGATCAGGTTGGTGAACCCGGGGACGAACAGCTGCAGGCTGCCGACGTCGCGGAGTCCGCGCACGATCTCGGTGGCGCTGGTGATCCAGGCCGGGTAGTCGAGCAGGTTCTCGGGCGGCTCGCCGATCAGGGCGATCAGCTCGTCGATCGTGGCGACCGGGTCGACCACCAGGTCGGGGGCGCGCAGCTGGGCGGTGACGAGGATGCCCCCGTGCTCGAGGATCTTCGCGTAGCGGTCGGCGGAGGTGACCGGGATGCCGTCGGGGGCGCACCGGGCGGGGCCGGTCTCCCAGACCTTGTGCACCTTCGTGCACAACAGCGTCTCGTTGTCGGGGCCGACGACGATCCCGCTGAGCGAGCCGATCTCGAGGCCGGCCAGCCGGAGGCCGGCCTCCACGGTGACGCTCCACTCGGGGCTGAACGGGTCGATCGCCAGCGGTCCCGCGTCGAACAGCGTGTCGACCACACCGTCGAGCGGGAGCTGGGCGCCGATCTCGAGGGTCTCGGACAGGCCGAACTGCGCGTTGAGCTGGCCGACCGCTGCCCCCGCCGCGTTGAACAGCGTGGCGAACATCGTCGATGGGCTGGTGCGGGCCGACAGCACGGCGCTCTCGCGCGACACCCCAAACGTGATCTGCTCGGTCGGCTCGCCCATCGGGACACCGAGGAGCATCGGCTGGAGCTCGCCGGTGATCACGAGGCGCGGGTCGAACTCCTCCGAGAACGCCGAGCCGGCATCGGCGATCGCGCTGCGCAGCACGTCCTGGGCGAACCGACCGTAGGCGGCGATCGCGGCGGCCTCGTCGGGGCCCACCAGCTCGTTGGCGACGTTGAGGGCGTAGAGCGGGTCGCTGAGGAACTCGCTCCGGTCGAGCCCGAGGCCGCCGGCGCCCTCGGCGAGGACGGCGACCTGCGAGAACAGCGCTTCTTGCAGGGCGCTCAGCACGTCGGACACCTCGACGACCAGTGCCCGCAGTTCGTCGGCGTCGGTCGGGATGTCGGTGGGGAGCAGGCCGGGCACGCCGTTGCGGCCGAGCAGCCGGTCGAGCAGGAACTCGACGGTGATGACGGTGTCGTCGGCGATCGTCGGGTGATCGAGCAGCTGGCGGGTGAGCAGGAGGTGGCGTTCGGTGTCGAGGCGCGCCGCGAGCTGCGCGAGCGCGTCGTCGAACACGTCGCCGGCGAGCTCGAGCGTTCCGTCGGCCATCGCCTCGAGGAACGCCTGGGTGGCGAGCAGCGACCCGAGCGCGATGCCGGTCGTGTCGATCCGCATCGCGATGTCGCCCCGGGCGGGGAGCAGGAACCCGAGCGGGTTGCCCTGGCCTCCGGGGGCCCGGAACGCCACGTCGAACATCGGGGCGAGCGGGTCGTCGAGGGCGAGCAGGAACCCGGCCGTTCCGACCGGGAACCCGAAGACGTTGACGTTGCCGTTGCCGGCGAAGCGCACGTCGGGCAGGCCGCCGCCGGCGTCGAGGCGCAGGTCGGCGGCCAGCGTGACGTCGCCCGAGATCAGCCCCGGCGCCGCGTACGAGGTGAGCGTGGCGCCGAGGAACAGCGTGCCGCCGTCGTTCCAGGTGAAGCACGGGGGGAGCTGCGGCAGCTGCGACCAGTCGTAGTCGCGGTTCTCCCAGGCGCACGTGCCGACGGCCTCGGCGATCGTGCCGCCCTCCCCGACGGTGATCGGGAAGTCGAGCGTGTAGCGCGGGTCGGCCACCAGCTCGACCGGGTCGTCGGGCGGGACGAAGCCGTCGCCGCCGAACTGGATGCCGCCGTTCACCCCGGTGAGCAACAGCGTCGTCTGGGCGAGCGGGATGGCGAGCGGCACGGTCACCTTGGCGAGCACCGGTCCGTACTCGGAGATCACGAGGTCGATGCCGGCGCCGATGCCGCTGTAGGTGAACTCGCCGGCGATGCGCACGTAGAACACGTCGGCCCGGCTGTCGTCCTCGAATCGCACCGGCACGAGGCCGACGCCGAACACCCCGCCGATCGTGATCGGACCGAGGCTGAACGGCTCGATGCCGCCGGTGACGCCCGACAGGTCGGTGATCGGGTTCTCGCACGTGCCGGTGCCGGTGCCGGCGGGCGGTGGCACGACGGCGAGGGCGCAGTCGATCAGGCGGCGGATGTCGAGCTCGAGGCCCTCCACGTCGGCGGTGATCGGCACGAGGTCGGTGGCCTGCAGGCCGCCCGACAGACGGAGGCGGAGCCCGTCGAGCAGGTCGGCGCCGAACTCGATCGGGTCGGTGGTGTCGATGTCGAGGTCGCCGAGTGCGTCGAGGTCGATGCCGAGCTCGTCGGGGAGGGTGAACCCGATGGAGCGGATTTCGATCGGGAGCCAGTCGGGGAACCCGACGTCGATGTCCTCGGGCAGCTCGAGGTCGGCGGCGAAGCCGGCGAGCAGCACCGGGACGGGGACGAGCAGACCACCGATCAGC
>SKSP01000533.1 GCA_007122945.1 Ilumatobacteraceae bacterium
CGCGGCATCAGCCGGGCACTCGATCCGGCGATCAACACGATCAGCTCGACCCAGCTCGGCGGCGAGGGCCTCCCGTTCTACTCGGTCCTGATGCGCTACGACATCGAGAACCAGGAGTACGTGCCCCACGTGGCCGAGTCGCTCGAGCCCAACGACGACTTCTCGGTCTGGACGCTCACCTTGCGCGACGGTGTCGAGTTCGGCAACGGCGATCCGCTCGACGCCGACGCGGTCGTGGCCAGCATCGACTACCACCTCGGCGAGGGGAGCACCTCCCAACTCCTGTTCACCGTCGGGCTCCTCATCGAATCGTACGAGGCGATCAGCGAGGACCAGGTCGAGTTCACGCTGCCGTTCTCGTGGGCCCAGTTCCCAGCCGCGCTCAGCGGTGACCTCGGGATGATGATGAACATCGCCGTCGTCGAGGAGCGGGGCGAGGCGTTCGGCACGAACCCCGAGGGTGCCGGTGTGGGCCCCTACGAGATCGTCGACTACTCGGCCCCCGAGCGGATCGTCTTCGAGGCCAAGGACGACTGGTGGGGCGGCCCGGTGTGCATCCAGCGCCTCACGTACACGTTCATCCCCGACCTCCGGGCCAACTACGACGCGTTCACCCAGGGTGAGATCGACTCGCTCCTCATCGCACGCGACCCGGTCCTCATCAACCAGGCCCGGGAGGAGCAGGAGTTGACGCTGTCGCAGATGTACAACAACGCCTGGCTGACCATGCCGAACATGCGGGACGGACACACCACCGACGACCGGGTTCGCCGGGCGATGGCCCACGCGATCGACCCCGAGGTCGTGAACGCCCGGGCGTGGGGCGGAGAGGGCTGGGGCACCAAGGGCATCGTCCACGAGGACTCGATCACCCTCGAGCCGACCGAGGGCATCCCGTACGACCCCGACATGGCCCAGCAGCTCCTCGACGAGTACAAGGCCGAGACCGGTTGGGACGGCAGCCTCACCGGTATCGCCGCCGACTCGCCGCAGGCCAACCAGGAAGCGGCACTGGCCATCGCCTCCATGCTCAATGCGGTCGGCTTCGACGTCGAGACGTCACTGCTCGGGATCAACGACCTGATCACCCGGGTGTTCCTCGATCGGAACTTCGAGGTCGTCCTGTCGTGGGGCATCATCAACCCCGAGGCCGCGTTGTACTCCGGCCTCCGAGGCTGGGAGTCCGACAACATCGCCAACCAGAACGGCTTCGCCGGCGAGGCCTACGACGCCGCGCTGGTCGAGCTCCGGGAAGCCGCCACCCCGGAGGAGTACCAGGCCGCACTGCACACCGTGCAGGAGGCCGTCAACGAGGAGGTGCCGTGGATCAGCTTCGGTGGCGACGTCTCCCTCATGGTGTTCAACCCGAAGGTGAAGGGCGGCATCCCGTTCCAGAACCAGACCTTCCTCCTGGATCAGGCCTACATCGAGGAGTGATCAGCCCAGTGATCAGCCCCGTGATCAGCCCAGTGACGGTCACCGAGTGACATCACGCCGGACGGGGGCGGGCGCTCGGCGCCCGCCCCCGTTCGCGTCAGGAGGCGACGGGCAGCCTCACGGCAACTGCTGTTCGACCCGCACCTCGTCGGTGAGCGGGCGGGTGATCGACCAGAGACCGCGATGGTGCGAACGGCTGATCTTCCAACGTCCGTCCTCGATCCGGTAGGCGTCGTCGTACTCCCCGGCGCTCAACGACTCGGTGCCCTCGGCGAGGTTGATCTGCCGGAAGTGCAAGGTCCACGTGCCGTGCGCCTCGGTGGGGCCATCGATCGTGATGTCGGGCATGAACCCGTGATGCATGTCGAGCACGTTGTACCGGCCGTTCTCCTTCCGCAGCGCGACGTGCTCGAAGATCTGGATGATCGGCTCGACGTCGTCGTACGCGCCGAGCGGGCCGTAGTCGAGATCGGCGTCCTTCGACACGAAGCAGCTTCGAAAGCCGTCGGGGTCCTTGTTGTCGCAGAAGCGCCAGTAGCGGTGCTTCAGCGCCTTGATCGCTTCGATCGCCTCGCACTCCGCGAGACGCTGTTCCACGGACTTCCCACCGTCGGTCATGTGCCAGGACCTCCATCCTCCATGCAGGGTTCGATTCTGCTCGTACGCCGGACGGCCCGACCGGATCAGCCGGCCGCGTCGAGGGCTGCGACGTGACCGAACACCAGCCCTTGCCCGATCGTGGCGCCGGCGCCCGGGTAGCGGTGGCCGAACGCGTTCGCCGCATTGTTGCCGATCGCGTAGAGGCCACCGATCGGTGCGCCGTCGGCACCGATCACCCGCGCCCGTTCGTCGGTCACCATCCCGCCGCAGGTCCCGAGGTCGCTGAGCACGAGCTTCACCGCGTACAGCTCGCCGGTGAGCGGCCGGAGGTTCGGGTTGGGCTGATTGGTGGGGTCGCCGTAGTACTGGTCGTACCGGCTCGCCCCGCGCCCGAAGTCGTCGTCGATCCCGTTCGCCGCCAGCTCGTTGAACCGCCGGATCGATGTCACCGTGCTCGCCTCCGGAAGACCCACGGCGCGAGCCAGCTCGGCGGGTGAACCGCCCCGGTGGGCGATGCCGGCCGCGTACCACGACGCGGGCAACGGAGCTCTCGGGAACACCGAGCCGGCGATGACGTACCGGTTCTTGTAGGTCTGGTCGAACACGAACCACATCTCGGCGACCGGCGAGCCGGCCCGTTCCAACTCGAGCATCCGCTGACCGAAGGTCATGTAGTCGGTCGCCTCGTTCACGAATCGGGCGCCGCCCTGGTCCAGGATCAGCGAACCCGGCATCGAGCGTTCCGCGAGCATCACGGCCGGCTGGGATCCCTCGACGGGGGCGAAGGCCGGGAACCACCAGCTCTCGTCCATCGAGCGCAGCTGAGCGCCGAGCGCCTCGGCGAGCACGATCGAGTCGCCGGTGTTGCCCGCGGAACCGAGGCTGGCGTGATCGGCGAGCGCCGGTGATTGGTGGGAGTGGCGCATCTCCATGTTGTGATCGAAGCCCCCCGCGGCGAGCACGACACCCCGGTCGGCCCGAATGGTCACGGTCCGGTCGTCCTGGCGCGCCACGGCGCCGACCACACGGCCGTCCTCGGTGACGAGCTCGACGAGCTCGGTCCGGGTCCACACGGGGATGTCGTTCGCGATCGCACCGGCGAACAGTCCCGCGGCGAGTGCCTGCCCGCCCGCGACGTACTCGCGGCGCAGTGCCATGCCGCCGACGCCCTGCACCACACGCTTGCCGATGCGGGCCACGGCCTTCCCCGGCTTCCTCGTCATGAGGTTCATCCACTTGTAATCCGCGCCCGTCACCGGCATCGGCACCGGTGCCTCGAGGACTGCCGGGCGGAGCCGACCGCGTTCGGGGCCGAGGATCGATGCGTCGAACGGTCGGCACTCGCACGTGCGCCCGACGGCCGAACCGCCCGGGCGCTCCGGGTGGTAGTCGGAGTATCCCTTCGCCCACATGAACCGCATCGGCGTCGTGCGTTCCAGCATCTCGACCACCGTGGGGCCGTACTCGAGGAAGGTGGGCCACTTGGCGGCGGGCGCGTCCTCGCCGACCAGCGCGTCGAGGTAGACGGCCGCGCGCTGCACGGTGTCGGGAGAGCCGTCGCGGACGAGCGCGGGGTTGCCGGGGATCCAGAAGGCGCCACCGGAGCGCGCCGTCGAGCCGCCCACGTACTCGGTCTTCTCGATGACGAGGGTCCGCAGACCGAGCTCGTGGCCGGCGAGCGCGGCGGCGAGCCCGGTCCCCGATCCGACGACGAGGAGATCGACGGTCGTGTCCTCGGCGATCGGTCCGGAGGGTGGGTTCGTCGTCTCGGGCATCCGTCCGAGGGTATTGCATGGCGGCCCCGACCGCACGGGGCCCGATCAGGCCGTCGCTGGGCGGCGACGACGACGCGGGAGCACCGAGTCGGTTGCCTCGAGACGTGCGAGGAACCGCTCGAGCACCGCGTGCGCCCGGGTCGCGTCACGCGCGACGATCGCCTCGGCCATCGCCTCGTACTGGCGCGCGAACCACCGGCTCGCCTCCGGGGTGGTCTCGTGGCCGTGGACGATCGCGAGATCACGTGTGATCTGGAAGTACATCTCCAGGATGGGATTGCGAGCCAACCGCACGAGCTCGGCGACGAACGTCGAGCGCTCGACGCCCTCGATCCCCCGCGCCGCGTCACGTCGCTGGCACGCGCGCAACTCGGTGAGCTCGGTGGCGGTGGCGTTCTCCACGACGAGGTCGATCAGGGCCTCCTGCAGCACCCTCCACGTGGCGTACAGGTGCTTCGGATCGAACCCGCAGTAGTCGAGGTACAGCGAAGCGGCCATCTGCACCGCGTCGGCCCGCGGCTCGGCGACGACGAGGCCGCCCTTGCGACCGGTGCGCACGGTGACGACGCCGCGGTGCTCGAGGGTCCGGATCGCTTCGCGGAGCACCGACCGGCTCACGTCGAAGCGCTGCATCAGCTGCGCCTCGTGGCCGAGCATCTCCCCCACCGGCCAACCCCGCTCGACGATCTCCTGTTCGATCTCGGCGACGATGACCGCGCTCCGGGTTCGCGCCGTGGCGGGCTCGCGGCGGTTCCACCCGTCTGTGCCGGTGTGGTCCGCGAGGGCCGCGGGTGTGCGATGCGTCTCGCCCATCGTGTCCTCCCCCGGTGCGGGGCCGATGTCGTCGGGGTGAAATCTGCACCGGGGAACCGTCGGACGACCGCGGGTCGGACGACCGACTCCCTGGCGCCGCGCAGCCTACCGGTCTTGCAACGAGTGCACTGGTTTCGGTAGGTTGCACCCGATGCAGCGCGAGGTCATGTTCACCGGGGTCGGGGGTCAGGGAATCCAACTGACGGCGAAGACGCTCGCGACGGCTGCCGTCGAGGAGGGTCGGCACGTCATGCTGCTCGGCCACTACGCCGGCGCCATGCGCGGGGGGCAGACCGACGCGTCGGTCGTGCTCGGCGATCAGCCACTTCGCACGCTCCCGATCGTGCAAGCGGCGTGGGCGGCGATCGTGATGCACGACGACCACTGGCCGTCGACGAACGAACGGATCCGGCCCGGCGGGGTGGTGATGGTCAACTCGTCCCTCATCGACGACGTCGACCGCCCCGACTGCACCATCGTGCGTGTTCCGGCGACGGCACGTGCGACGGAGCTCGGAGCACCGATGAGCGCCGGGTACGTCCTGGTCAGTGCGTTCGCAGCGGCGACAGGCATCGTCAGCATCGACGCGATGCTCGCGGCGATGCGCCAGCTCGTCCCCCCGTACCGACAGCAGCACGTGGAATCGAACGAGCGTGCCATCCGCGCCGGCTTCGAGCAGGAACCGATCCCGGAGCTCGCGGCATGGGAGCAGCCGGCGACCGCGGGAGGTGTGCGATGACCACGATCCTCACTCGTGGCACGGTGACGATCGACATCGAGAAGTGCAAGGGATGCGATCTCTGCATCCCTGCCTGCCGGCCCGGGGTGCTCAAGATGTCGTCGGCCGTCAACGGCATGGGCTTCCCGTATCCGCTGCTCGCCCCTGGGTGCACGGCGTGCAAGGCGTGCTTCGAAGTGTGCCCCGACTCCGTCTTCGAGGTCTACCGGTACGAAGAGCCCGAACTGATCGAGGTTCCCGATGCCGCGGAGACCGGGGAGTCCGTGGAGACCGAAGCGACCGGGGAGATGACACCATGACCGCCAAGCTGCTGCAAGGCGCCGACGCGATCACCGAAGCGGCGCTCGCCGCCGGGTGCCGGTTCTTCACGGGCTACCCCATGTTGCCGTTCACGGATCTGCTGGAGCGCATGGCCGCCCGACTCCCCGATGTCGGCGGCATCTGCATGAACGCCGCCAGCGAGATCGAGGGCGCCAACATGACCCTCGGTGCAGCCGCCGCCGGCGCGCGGGCCGGCACCGGGTCGACCGGGCAGGGTGTGGCCCTCATGCAAGAGACCATCGCCGAGGCGGCCCAGGCCGAGATCCCCTTCGTCGTGTTCACCATGGCCCGAGGGCAGCAGGACTACTTCCAGTGCACCCGTGGCGGCGGATGGGGCGACTACCGCACGATCACCCTCGCGCCGAAGGACGTCGCCGAGGCGGCCGAGCACACCCAGCTGTTGTTCCATCTCGCCGACCAGTACCGCTCACCCACCATCTTGTACGGCGACTACCTCATCGCCGACACCAACATGAGCGTCGACGTCCAGCCCCGCGACTACGGCGAGCTCCCGGACAAGACGTGGGCGGTCGACGGGACGTTGACGGGCACCGGGAAGTCCCGACTGCTGTGGTCGTGGGACATCGGCAAGGCCGATCGCCGCGGCCTGATGCCCGACGGCCAGTGGAAGAAGGTCGCCGAGAAGTTCCGCGAGATCGCCGAGAGCGAAGCGCGCCACGAGACCTACCGCGCCGATGACGCCGACGTGCTCATCGTGTCCTGGGGGACCGCGAGCCCGTTCGTCGACTTCGTCGTCGACCTCCTCCGCGACGACGGCATCAGGGCCGGGTCCTTCCGCCCCATCACCCTCTGGCCGTTCCCCGAACGCGCCCTCGAGGAGGCCGCGCGCGGGTGCTCCAAGGTCCTCGTCTACGAGATCAACGCCGGCCAGGCGTTGGAGGACGTGCGATTGAGCATCCCCGACCGCGACAAGATCGAGTTCATCGGAGGTGTGAGCGTCGACTACTCGGGCATGCGCCAGGGTGACCTGCTCGACGTCGCTCCATTGCGCGATCGCGTCCTCCGTGCGATTCAACAGGGAGCAGCGACATGAGTACCGAGACCTCGACCGTCCTTCCCACCGATCAGCCGCCCACGCGGCGGAGCATCAAGCTCAGCAACGCGATGGCGCCGCTCCAGATCGTCAACGAGCACCACCTCTGTGCCGGCTGCGGGCATCCGGTCGCGCAGCGACTCCTCCTCGAGGTCGTCGACGAGCTCGGACTCGAGGGACGGGCGATCGGAACGGCCGGACACGGCTGCTACACCGGCATCGTGTCGATGTCCGACATCGATTTCGTCCAGGTGCTCCACGGTCGTGCCCCCGCGGTGTCGACCGGCATCAAACGGGTCCACCCCGAGGCCGCGGTCTTCTCGGTCCAGGGCGACGGCGACATGTCGAGCGAGGGCCTGCACGAGATCCTCCACGCCGGAGCGCGCGGCGAGAAGATCACGTGCATCATGCTCAACAACGGCGTGTTCGGCGACACGGGCGGGCAGATGACGGGAGCGACGGTCATCGGACAACGCACGAAGACGAGCCTCGAGGGACGCGACCCCGACGCCCACGGATACCCGATCCCCGTGACCGAACTGATGGCCCAGTTGCCCGGCGTCGCCTACGCGGCGCGGGGTGCGGTCAACAACGCCGGCTCGATCGCCCAGACCAAGAAGTTCCTGCGCCGCGCCTTCGAGGCGCCGCTCGACGGGGCGGGGCTCGGCTTCATCGAGATCCTGACGATGTGCCCGACGGGCTGGTTCATGCCCACTTCCGAGGGCCCCAACTACCTCGCCGAGACCATCGAGCAGTCGTTCCCGGTGGTCGAGCTGAAGACGCGGACCACGTAAGGTCCGGGAGGCCGGGACGGTCGTCGCCCCGTCGCCGGGACGACACCAGGGGTACACGAGGAACGCGAGGGGTACACGAG
>SKSP01000026.1 GCA_007122945.1 Ilumatobacteraceae bacterium
GCCTTCTCCCGAGCGATCTGACGCTCGAAGCGGTCGCGCGCCATGGCGTCCATCCCGAAGGTCGCGAACAGCTTCCGCAAGATGTCGTACGGCGGCAGATCACCGTGCTCGAGCTCCTCGATGTGCGGGCGGATCTCGTCGTCGACGAAGCGCTTCACCGCCCCGCGGATCATCTCGTGCTCGTCGGACCATTCGATCATCGGGCGACCTCGCTCTCGTACCTCACCCCGGCGAGCGTACGAGGCGAACGGCCGTCTCGCGAGGCCGTCGACGACTCCGGCGACGAGAACGCCGCGTCGCCATCGCCCGACCGGAGCCGACGCACACGCATCGCCACCGCCGTTCCCTCCGGGACAAGGTCTTCGGTACGGTGACGCGGCGGAAGCCAATGCGAGTCGGGACCTCCCCACCGGCGCTCGGAGCTGACCTCTGCCGGTGCAGGCGGGCGTCCCACCGAGCACCGAGCACCGAGCACCGAGCACCGAGGAGGGTAGCCATGGAGACGAAGGTCCACGAGATCGCCGATGGCGTGTACCGACTGTCGACCGCGGTCGACGAGGTGCCACCACAGGGGTTCACGTTCAACCAGTTCCTGGTCGACGGAGAGGAGCCGCTGCTGTTCCACACCGGTCCCCGTCAGTTGTTCCCACTCGTGAGCAACGCCACCTCACGGGTGATGCCGGTCGAGCGGTTGCGGTGGATCGCCTTCGGCCACTTCGAAGCGGACGAATGCGGGGCCATGAACGACTGGCTCACCGCCGCGCCTCGGTCCACCGTGGTGGCGAACCCGTTGGCGTGCGAGCTGTCTCTGACCGACCAGGCTGCGCGTCCACCACGGACGATGGACGACGGCGAGTGCCTCGACATCGGCGGCAAGCGGCTGCGGATGCTCCAGACACCTCACGTGCCCCATGGCTGGGATGCCGCCCTGCTCTTCGAGGAAGAGACGCGCACCCTGCTGGCCGGTGACCTGTTCACCCAGATCGGCGACCCGTCGCCGGTGCGGGAGGACGATCTGGTCGAGCCGGCACTCGAGACCGAGGAACTGTTCGGATACACCGCACCGACGCCGCTGTACGGGCCGACGGTGCGACGGCTCGCCGAGTTGCAACCCACGACCGTGGCATGCATGCACGGCTCGTCGTACCGCGGCAACGGAGCGACCGCCCTGCGAGCGCTCGCCGACGCCTACGAAGGTCGATTCGTCCCGGAGGCCCCAGCCGAGCCGGAGCACTGATGTCCGTCCACTGAGGTCCGTCACGCTCGGGCCGGCGCGCACGGGCGCCGGCGGCGATGGCTATCCGGGGGGTAGGACGTCGGCGACGTGCAGGGCACCGACGGCGACGGACGCCACCGCGATGGCGATGGCGATGAGCACGTTGCGCCGCCGGTCGGCCGGGCCGGGTCCGGTGTCGGTGGTGGGTCGGGGCGAGGGTCGCATGAGGAGTCTCCATCGTGTGGTCGGAGCTGGGTCGTGAGATTCGGGTCATCAGGCCGTGACATCGGCGCGTTCCACGGAGCGGAGGCCGGCGGCGCAGAGGGCGGCGATGAACGCCACGAGGACGAGTGCTGCCGGCCCGGCGGTGAGGAAGTCGTCGCTGGGCTGGCGCCGCAGCGCGAACGACGCCATCCCGGGCGACCACCGGAACACGGTGGGCGACGCCGTGAACAGGGTGGGCTCGATCAGTACGTGCCAACCGAGCACGCCGACGATGGCGGTGGTCTGGCTGCGGGCGATCGCGCCGATCGCGACGCCGAGCACCCCGAAGAGCGCGGACACGGCGAGGCAGCCGAGCAGTGTGAGCCACACGGCCGACCGTTCCAGGGGGAGGGTGTGACCGTTGGATCGGTACCAGCCCCACGCGGCCGCGGTGGCGGCCACCCCGGCTGCGATGCCGTAGATGCTGCCGATCGCCAGGTGGACGAGACCCTTGGCGAGCAACACATGTGATCGTCGTGGGGTGGTGAGGAAGGTCTGCGTGCTCTGACCGAAGCGCCACTCGCCGGCCGTTCCGACGATGCCGGCGACGATGACGAGCGTGGCACCGGCAGCGGCACCGTGCATCGCCTGCTGCAGGCCGTCGTCCGAGAGCGGATCGGTGCCGGGCGATGATGCGACGAGGGGCGCGAGCGTTCCGACGACACCGACGACGGCGGTGAGCGGCAGCAGCCACGAGACCGTCGACGTGGCGAGCGCCTTGCGGGCCTCCGATCGCAGCAGTGCGCTCACGCGCCGCCCCCGCCGGTCGCGGCCAGGTCGAAGTAGATGTCCTCGAAGGTTCCCCTTCGCTCGACGAGATGGTGGACAGGGCCAGCACCGACCGACGACACCAGCTCGCCTGCCTCCTGGGCCGACAGGCCCTCGATCACCACCAGGTCCCCCTCGAGCTGTGCAGCCGCCAGACCGGTGTGGCTGATCGCCTCGACGACAGCTGCCGGGTCGGCACAGCGCAGCTCCGCAACGCGGGAGCGCCCTGCGAGCAGCTCGTCGAGCGGCGCGTCGGCGACCAGACGTCCGCGATCCATGATGACGACCCGGTCCGCGACCTCGGCGAGCTCGGGGAGCAGGTGGCTCGACACCAGCACGGCGCGGCCCTCACCGGCGAGGGAGCGCAAGAGGTTCCGCATCCACGCGATCCCGGGCGGGTCGAGACCGTTGGAAGGCTCGTCCAGGATCAGGACGGCCGGATCGCCGAGCAGCGCGGCGGCCAGCGCCAATCGCTGGCGCATCCCCGTGGAGAACGTGCCGACCCGGCGATGGGCGTGATCCGCGAGGCCGACCAGCTCGAGCACCTCGGCGACTCGGGCCGTGGGGATGCCGGCGGCCGTGGCGGTGATCGTGAGATGCGTGCGAGCACGGTGCGCCGGGTGGGCGCCGGGTCCCTCGAGCATCGCACCCACGATGTCTCGGGGTCGGGCGAGCGCCCGATAGGGGCGGCCGAGCACCGATGCGTGTCCGGAGGTGGGCGCCACGAGGCCGACCAGCATCCGCATCGTGGTCGTCTTGCCCGCGCCGTTGGCTCCCACGAACGCGGTCACGGTGCCCGCTCGAACATCGAACGAGAGGTCGTCCACGGCGACGGTGTCGCCGAACCGCTTCGTGAGCGATCGGCACACCAGTGCCGGCTGAGCTTGGCCCGCGCTCATGATCCGCTGGCCGCCAGGAACCGTCGCTCTGTTTCGACTAGTAGAAAATACATAGTAGTTTCTCCTACCGATCACGACTGGAGGAGTGAAGTGTGATGCTCCTGCTGGCGGAACGGGGTCCGTCCACCGGGCTCGGTGAGCGACGCCTCGTTCTGTATCGATGCCCAGGGTCGCTGGTCCTCCGTGCCCCACGAAGGTCGATGTTGCGGTCCTCTGTGACGATCTTCGGGTCGGGTCGATGACGGCGACCGTGCTGCGAACACGGATCGACGGGTTGCCCGTCTACGGTCTCCGGCACCTGCCCGACCTCCCACCGGTCGACACCGTGGCGCTGTCCGACGCCCAGACGCTCGGCCACGTGCATCTCTCCGACCCCCACACGCACGAGTTCTTCGTCGTCGCCTACTTCGAGCGCGACGGCGGCACGCTCAGGATCGGGTCGCGCGAACATGCCGTGGCGGCGGGCGATGTGCATCTCCTGGCCCCAGGGGACACCGTCACGGTCGTCGGGGGAACCGAGCGACTCGGATCAGCCCGCGGTCATGCGGTGTGCTTCTCGCCCGCGGCCATCGGTGCGCAGGGGTCCGGCGGGCCGCTCTCCTGGCGAGCCCACCCGTTGCTCTTCCCGTTCGCACATCCCACGACCGGGGACGCCAAGCGCTTGCAGGTCCCCGCCGACGAGCGCGCGGCGTGGACGGCGCGCCTGCAGGACCTCGCCGACGAGCTCGACGAGCGTCGACACGGCTACCGCGACGCGGTCGACGCCCGTCTCACACTCCTGCTCATCGACATCGCCCGCATGGCCCCGAGGTCCGACGACCGCATCGGGGTCGACGTCGAAGGGATCCTCACCGAGGTCCTCGAGTTCGTCGACTTGCACTACCGGGACGGGATCTCGCTCAGAGATGTCGCCCGAGCGGTGCATCGCTCACCTGGCCACCTCACGACGGTCGTGCGCCGCACGAGCGGCCGGACCGTGCAGGAGTGGATCACCGAACGCCGCCTCGCCGAAGCCCGTCGACTTCTCGTCGAGACCAACCTCGCCATCGAGGAGATCGGACGCAGTGTCGGCTACCGAGACCCGAGCTTCTTCGCACGCACGTTCCGACGACGACACGGAATCAGTCCCAGCGGCTGGCGTCGAGCCGCTCACGCCTGAGGCACCGCGGGCCCGACCGGGGGCGCAGCCGGTGGTCCGGCTCGCACGTGGCCGCGGAAGCGGTCGAGGTGACGACGGAAGCGCTCGACCTCACGCGTCCGGCCCTCGATCATCAGCTCTGCAGGCTCGGGGGCCTCCGGCGTCGTGAGGAACCGCGCGCAGGCGTCGGCCGTGGTCGTGACGGTGACGTCGGGTTCGGTGTCATCGACGCGTCCGACCAGAGCCCAGGTGTCACCGTCGAACCCGAGCGAACCCGAGGGCGTACGCGCCGTCGTCGACGAAGGAGAAGTGGCCAGATGAGCGGTCGGCTCGGCGGCGGCGCCCGGGAAAGGACGACTCGGAGGGCGTTGAGCAGGTGTTCCGGGTGGACTGCCTCACCCATAGTGCCCGTGCGAGCATGCAGTAGTGGTCGTAGGTGCGGCTGGTCATCACCATCGGCTCCGGAACGGGGGCAGGCCGAACGGCGCCTCGACGAGCGCCGAATGCTCCTCTGAGCTGAGATCCACTCGGTGGGCGGGTCAGTCGCAGGGGATGCGGATCGTCTGGCCGACGATGAACGACTGGTACGCCGGGTTGCCCTGGTTGGCGGCCGCGAGCTGCTCGAGAGTGATGTCGTACTGCTCGGCGACGCGGACGGGGAAGTCGCCCTCGACGATCACGTGGTCGCCGGGGACGCACTCGCCGTCGCCGCCCGGCAACGTGGTGGCGGGTACGGCCCCCGGTTCGGTCGGGGTGTCGTCGGTGTCGCCCGTGTCGCCGGCCTCCGGCTGTGTCGCCGCTCCGGGCACGAGCGCACCCGGCGGGATGTTGACGGTTCCACCGATGTTCGGGAACTCGCTGTAGTTCGGCGGCGTCCACCCGTTGAAGTTGGCGAGCTCCTCCAGCGAGATGTCGTACAGGTTGGCGATGCGCAACGGGAAGTCACCGGGCTGGACCGTGTACTCCTGGGGCAGATCGGAGCGGCCGTCCTCACCGACGCCGTCGTCGGTGTCGGCCTCGTCCTCGGGGACGGTCGTCACCGGGGGACGCACCACGTAGCTGGACGGCTGGATCGAGTTGAGCGTCGTCCGGGCGCCGGTCTCCTGCTCGCCGCAGCCGGCGAACAGGATCGCGGGACCCAACCCGAAACCGATCAGCCCGAGGGATCGGAACGCTCGTGAACGCATGGGCACACAGCGTACGACGCCAGCGGCGGCGCGACGTGTCACCCCGGTCACGGACCGACTGGACACGATCACGCGGTCAGCGCCGCAGCCCGGTCACATGAGCGGTCGGTCGGTCGGCCGGACCGGCCGCGGCAGGCGGGTCTCGTCCATGAGGAACTCGTCGACCCCGGCCGCGCAGGCGCGCCCTTCGGCGATCGCCCACACGATCAGGCTCTGGCCGCGACCCATGTCACCGGCGGCGAACACGCCCTCGACGTTCGTCATGTACCGGTGGTCGCGGGCGACGTTGCCGCGCTCGTCGAAGCCGACGCCGAGCCGGTCGAGCCACGAGCCCTTCTCCGGGCCGACGAATCCCATCGCGAGGAACACGAGGTCGGCGGGGAGCTCCTGCTCGGTGCCCTCCACCTTCTCGAACCGACCGTCGACCATCTCGACCTCGTGGATGAGCAGCGCCCGCACGCTGCCGTTGCCGTCGTCGAGGAACCGCTCGGTGTTGACGCTGTACAGCCGCTCGCCGCCCTCCTCGTGAGCCGACGACACGCGGTAGACGAAGCTCCACTGCGGCCAGGGGTTCGTCGGTGCCCGCTCGTCGGGCGGCCGGGGCATGATCTCGAGCTGGGTGACCGACGCGGCGCCCTGACGGTGCGCGGTGCCGAGGCAGTCGGCACCGGTGTCGCCGCCGCCGATGATCACGACGTGCTTGCCGTTCGCATCGATCGGTGCCGCCTCGAGGTCGCCCTCCTGCACCTTGTTCGCCCAGGGCAGGTACTCCATCGCCTGGTGGATGCCGTCGAGCTCGCGCCCGGGGATCGGCAGGTCACGCCACGCGGTCGCGCCGCAGGCGAGCACGATCGCGTCGTACGACGCTCGGAGGATCTCGATGTCGACGTCCTTGCCGACGACGGCGTTGGTCCGGAACTCCGTCCCCTCCGCCTCCATCTGGGCGATACGGCGGTCGATGTGGCGCTTCTCCATCTTGAACTCGGGGATCCCGTAGCGCAACAGGCCGCCGATCCGGTCGGCACGCTCGAGCACCACGACGTCGTGGCCGCCACGCGTGAGCTGTTGAGCGGCGGCGAGACCGGCCGGTCCGGAGCCGACGACGGCGACGCGCTTGCCCGTGCGCACCGAGGGGATCTGCGGGGTGACCCACCCCTCGTCCCAGGCGCGGTCGATGATCTCGACCTCCACCTGCTTGATGGCGACGGGATCGTCGTTGATGCCGAGCACGCACGCCGTCTCGCACGGTGCCGGGCACAGCCGTCCGGTGAACTCGGGGAAGTTGTTCGTGGCGTGCAGGCGGTCGATCGCGTCGCGCCAGTGGTCGCGGTAGACGAGGTCGTTCCAGTCGGGGATCAGGTTGCCGAGCGGGCAGCCGTTGTTGCAGAACGGGATGCCGCAGTCCATGCAGCGTCCGGCCTGGACCTTGAGCTTGTCCTCGGGGAACTCCTCGTACACCTCCCGCCAGTCGCGGAGGCGGACCGGGACCGGCCGCCGAGACGGGAGCTCCCGCTCCCACTGCATGAACCCGGTCACCTCACCCACGTGCGGCCTCCATGATCTTGTCGACGGTGGCGTCCTCGTCGAGGCCGGCGGCCTCGGACTCCTTCATCACCGTGAGCACGCGCTTGAAGTCGAGCGGCATCACCTTGCGGAACCGACTCAACTCGACGTTCCACGCGCGCAGCAGGCGCTCGGCCACGGCGGACCCGGTCAGATCGAGATGTCGCTGGACGGTGTCGTGGACGAAGGCCAGGTCGTCGGCGTCGAGCGGTTCCAACTGCACCATCTCGTAGTTGACCCGGGTCTCGAACGTGCCGTCGGGGTCGTACACGAAGGCGATGCCGCCCGACATGCCCGCGCCGAAGTTGATGCCGGTCGGGCCCAGCACGACCACCCGACCGCCGGTCATGTACTCGCAGCCGTGGTCGCCGACGCCCTCGACGACGGCGGTGACGCCGGAGTTCCGGACGCAGAACCGCTCGCCGACCTGGCCGCGCAGGAAGATCTCCCCGCCGGTCGCCCCGTAGGCGATCACGTTGCCGGCGATGATCTGGTCCTCGGCGACGAACGGCGCGTCGGGGTGCGGGCGGGCGATCAGCCGACCGCCGGACAA
>SKSP01000465.1 GCA_007122945.1 Ilumatobacteraceae bacterium
GTGCGGATGCGGTCGGCGTCGAGGTCGGGGTGGTCGTCGTACGGATCGAGCAGGATCGGGTGGAGGCCGGCGGCGCGGGCGCCGGCGACGTCCATCGTGACCGAGTCACCGACGTAGGCGATGCGGTGACGCTCGACGTCGTCGAGGTGCACGAGGGCGTGGTCGAAGATCGCCGGATCCGGCTTGGCGACGCCGACGACGTGGCTGTCGATCACGCACCGAACCTGCGCCCCGGCCCCCTCCCCGACCTGGCACACGCCGGCCCGGCGGAGCGCCGCTTCGACCTGGCCGCTGGCGTTCGACACGACACCGATCTGTTCACCGGTCGCGACCAGCTTCGCCAGCACGGTCACGCTCTCGGCGATCGGCCAGCGCCACAGGTGCGCCGAGCGGGTGCGGCCGAGCACGTGGGCGGCCTCGGCGAGATCGACGTCGGACACCCCGACCACACGGACGTACGCCTCGTCGTAGGCCGCCCAGTCGGTCTCGCCCGCGGCGGCGTGCGACTTGGCGGCCATCCCGGCGTAGTGCGCCCGGTGGTGGGCGGCCAGGTCGGCGGACCCGCCGTAGACGGTCAGCAACGGGCCGATCACCGTCGGGTCGGGCAGCACGAGCACCCCGCCCGCGTCGAACAGGTACGCCTCGAACACCGTCACGAACGCCGTCCCGAACACCCGGGCCCCAACGTTCAGAGCGTCTCGCGGAACAGGTCGACCGTTCGCTGCCAGGCCGTGGCGCTGGCCTCGGCGTGGTACACCTCCGGCCGGGTGTCGTTGAAGAACGCGTGGTCGGCGCCCGGATGAACGTGCAACGTGGCGTCCTTGCCGAGACCGCGCAGCTGATCCTCCAACGCCTTGGTCGCCTCGGGTGTCGCCATCCCGTCGAGCTCGGCGTACTCGCCGACGACCTTGGCCTCCAGCTTCGACAGATCGGGCTGCGCGGACGGCCACGGGATCACGCCGTAGTACGGCGCCGCGGCGGCGATGGCGTCGGGCCGGTGGCAGGCGAGCACGAGCGCGAGTCCCCCGCCCATGCAGTAGCCGACCACCCCGACCTTGTCGCGACCCGTGCGCTCGAGGAGCAGGTCGACCGCGCCGGACAGGTCCTTGGCGGCGGTGTCGATGTTGAGCGCCATCATCAACTTGCCGGCCTCGTCGGGCTCGCCGGCGGACTCGCCGCGGTACAGGTCGGGCGCGAGGGCGGAGAAGCCCTCGGCGGCGAACCGGTCGGCCACCTCGCGGATGTGGGGGACGAGGCCCCACCACTCCTGGATGACGATCACCCCGGGCCCTGCACCCGACTCGGGGACCGCCAGGTACCCGTCGCACGTCCCGCCGTTGCTCTGGAAAGTCACGTTCTCACCCATGGGGTCGACGGTAGACGCGACTTTGTGCGGACACAAAGACCCCTCTGTCCACCCTCACCTGTATCGAATACGCTCGCCTCATGACGCAGGTCGACGAGCACCCCTCCCCCGCCTCCCCGTATCTCGCCCAGGCGTACGAGCACGATCGCGCCCACGTGTTCCACTCGTGGTCGGCCCAGGGCCTGATCGACCCGACGGTGATCGCAGGGGCCTCGGGATCGCGGTTCTGGGACGACCAGGGCACCACCTACCTCGACTTCACGAGCCAGCTCGTCAACATGAACATCGGCCACCAGCACCCGAAGATGGTCGCCGCCATCGCCGAGCAGGCCGCTCGGCTGTGCACCGTCGCGCCGATCTTCGCCAACGACATGCGCAGCGAGGCCGCCCGCCTCATCGCCGAGCGGGCACCGGGCGACCTCGACATGGTGTTCTTCACCAACGGCGGCGCCGAGGCGGCCGAGAACGCCGTGCGGATGGCCCGGTTGCACACCGGCCGCCACAAGATCCTCACGACGTACCGCAGCTACCACGGCGCGACCGCCGGGGCGATCACGCTCACGGGCGACCCGCGCCGCTGGCCGAGCGAGCCCGGCATGCCGGGAGCGGTCAAGTTCTGGGGCCCGTACACGTACCGCTCCGCGTTCCACTCGGCCGACGACGCCGAGGAGTGCGAGCGCGCTCTGCAGCACCTCGCGGACGTGCTGATGGTCGAGGGCCCGCACACCGTCGCCGCGATCGCGCTCGAACCGGTGGTCGGCACGAACGGGATCCTCGTGCCACCCGAGGGATACCTGCAGGGCGTGCGCGACCTGTGCGACGAGCACGGGATCGTGATGATCGCGGACGAGGTGATGGCCGGCTTCGGCCGATGCGGCGAGTGGTTCGCCGTCGACCGCTGGGGCGTCACTCCCGACCTGATCTGCTTCGCCAAGGGTGTCAACTCCGGCTACATCCCCCTCGGCGGGGTGATCATCAACCGCGAGATCGCCGACACGTTCCGCGAGCGCCCGTACCCGGGCGGTCTCACCTACTCGGGGCACCCGCTGGCGTGTGCCAGTGCCGTGGCGAGCATCAACATCTACGAGGAGGAAGGGGTGATCGACCACGCCCGCCACCTCGGCACCGACGTGATCGGCCCGGCGCTCGCCGAGATCGCCGACCGGCACCCGAGCGTCGGCGAGGTGCGCGGGCTCGGCGTGTTCTGGGCGATCGAGCTCGTGCGCGACCCGGCCACGCGTGAACCGCTCGTGCCGTACAACGCAGCCGGTGCCGACGCGGCACCGATGGGCGAGTTGGCGGGCGCCTGCAAAGAGCGGGGCGTGTGGCCGTTCACGCACTTCAACCGGATGCACGTCGTGCCACCGTGCACGATCAGCGACGACGACGCGCGCGAGGGCCTCGCGGCGATCGACGAGGCGCTCGCCGTCGCCGACCGTCACGTCACCGGCTGACCGTCACCGGCTGACCGTCACGCTCCCGCCGTCACGGGCCCGCCGTCACGGGCCGATCGGGTGCTCGGCGACGAACAGGCGGCGGCGGTCCGAGACGTTCGCCATCGAGTCGGCGACCACCTGCGCGCCGATCTCGCTGTCGTACGCCGCCTCGAAGTCGGCGCGCGTGTCGAACCACAGCTCCGACACGCCGTCGGGGTCCCCCGCGGCCGGATCGTCCACGAGGTTGAACACCGCGCGCCGGAGGCCGGGGAGCCGCCGGGCCAACGGTGCGTGCTGCTCCAGCCACCACCGGGCGAACTCGTCGTGGGTCGCCCCCTCGGCGCGGGTCAGCAAGATGACCGCCTTGAACGCCGGGGGGCTCACGACGGGGCCACCGTGCGGGCGAACGGCCGGCCACCGGTCGCCAGCCCGACACCCACCACGATCTCGTGCGGCAGCGGCGCGTCGGTCATCCGGATCTCGGCGGCGTCCATCTCGTCGAACGACCAGATGTCGTCGGTGTTGGTGAGCGGGATCGTGAGGTGGGTACCGGGGCCGCCGACCGTCTTGGTCGACGGGATGATGGCGGCACCCCCGCCGATGGCGGCCCGGACGGGTGCGCCGAAGCGCGGGTGGATCAGCGCAGCGGCGTGCTCGATCTCGCCGTCGGTGCCGACGATCGCGCCCTTCCCGTAGGCCGTCACCTCCTCGGGGGCCACACCGAGCGCGGCGAGGGCCCGGGTGGCGAGCCGACCGGCGATCTCGGCGCCGAGGTCGACGAGCTCGGTCAGGTCCTCGACCGGTTCACCGCCCGCCAACGGGTTGGTGATCACCGCCGCGCAGACGGCCCGCCGGACGGTGCGGCCGGTCGGCCGGCCGCGTTCGGCGAGGATCTCCTCGCCGGTGGTGACGAACTTGCGGATGTCCACGGTGTGCCTCCTCCTCGTGCCCCTCCTCGTGCCCCTCCTCGTGCCCCTCCTCGCGTCGACGCACATCGGTCGTCGACGGGTGCGCGCCGGAGGGCCCCGGGTTGGCGGGGCCCTCCGGCACGGCCGGTCCGTGTACGGTCAGCGAACGGTCGGTGCGCCGCTCACTCGCCGCCCTCGCGTAGCTCCACCTCGATCGGGGTGAAGCCGGCGCCGACGGTGTCGACACCGCGCTCGGACGCCATCTCCAACGCCTCGGTGACGATGTCGTTGGTGAACGCGTCGGGGCTCGGCGCCTCGGTGAGCACCGTCGCCCCCTCCAGGTTGGCGGTGTTCTGGGCGATCTCCGCGGTGCGGTCCCACGCCGCCTGGTCGATCCAGCCGATGCCGTCGTCGGCGGGCCAGATCAGCTTGTTGACCTCGTTCATCATCCAGAGCTGGTGGCTCTGGCCGAGCTGCGAGCCGGCCGCGGTCACGATGTCGGCGCACGACTCGGGGTTGTCGCGGCAGTACGCCCACCCCTCGATCGAGGCGGCGACGAACCGCAGGGCGATGCCGCGGTAGTCGTCGTCGGTCGCCAGCTTCTGGGCATCGGCCCAGATGGCGTCCTGCAGCATGCCCACGCCGACCTCCTCGTAGGAGATCACGTTGAAGTCCTCGGGCTGGTACAGCTCGCCGGTCTCGGGGTTGATCGCCTCGAGCACCTGAGCGTACTCGTTGTAGGTCATCGCCTCGGCGGCATCGATGTCACCCTCGAGCAGGGCGACCATGTCGAACTGCTGCTGGACGAGCTCGACGTCGGTGGCCGGGTCGAGGCCCGCCTGGGTGATCGCGGCGAACACCTCGTACTCGTTGCCGAAGCCCCAGTTGCCGATCCGCTTGCCCTCGAAGTCCTCCGGGGTGGTGATGCCCGCCTCGGCGAACGACACCTGGAGGGTGCCGGACCGCTGGAAGATCTGGGCGATGTTGACGATGTCGGCGCCGGCCTCGCGGCTCTGCAGGGCCTTGGGGACCCAGGCGATCGCGAAGTCGACCGCGCCGTCCGCGAGCTGCTGCTGCGGGACGATGTCGACACCGCCCTCCGAGATGGTGACGTCGAGGCAGTGGTCGGCGTAGAAGCCCTGGTCGATCGCCGCGTAGTAGCCGCCGAACTGGGCCTGCACGAACCACTGCAGCTGCAGCGTGACCTCGTCGACGGTGTCGCACTCGGCGGCGTCGTCGGGCGCATCGGGTGCGTCGTCGGGTGCGTCGTCGGGCGCGTCGTCCGGCTCGTCGGGCGCGGGCGCCTCGGTAGCCGGTGCGGCGTCGTCCGCGTCGTCGTCCCCGCCGCACGCGGCGAGGCCGAGCGCGAGCACGGCGAGGCCGGCCGTCGCCGTGGTCAGACGTGACCGCCGCGTGGTGGTCCTCGGATGGTTCATGTGGTTCCTCCCCCGGGGCCGGAGCCCCTGCTGTCGTCACCGCCGAAGCGGCGTCTGGTGATGCTCTCCAACAGGATGGAGATCAGGTAGAACGTGAGGCCGAGCAGGCACGCCCCGACGACGTAGGCCCAGGCCACGGCGTTTCGCGATGCGGCGATGTTGCTGACGATCCGGCTGCCGAGACCGTTCTGCGGCCCGCCGAAGTACTCGGCCACGAACGCCGTGATGACGGCGAGCGGGGCGGCGATCTTGAGCGCGGTGAACAGGTACGGCACCGCGTTCGGGATCCGGGCCTTGCGGATCACCTCGACCGGTTTTGCGGCGTACGAACGCAGCAGCTCGAGGTGGATCGGGCTGACCTGCCGCAGGCCCTTGGCGACGTTCACCAGCACGACGAAGTACACGACGAGGGTGACCATCAGGCGTCGCGGGATCTCCGAGGTGCTCGAGAACATGTTGTTGAACACGGCGACGAGCACGATGATCGGCACGGCGTTCAGCGCGATCGCGAGCGGGGTGACCATGTCGTTGAGCAGCCGGAACCGCATCAGGGCGAAGCTGACCGCGATCCCGAACAGCGCGCCGACGAGCAGTCCGACGAACGCGTTCCCGCCCGACACGAACGCCGCGTCGCGGATCAGCGACAGGTTCCCGACGAACTCGCGCCAGATGGCCGACGGGGGCGGCAGGAAGTACGGCTTGAGGTCGAAGACCTTGACGGCGCCCTCCCACACGGCGACGAACGCGGCGCCGAACAGCGCCGGCGGCCAGACGGCGTCGGCCACCCGGCGGGCGCGGACCGTGACCGTGGCGTTCACCGGTCGTCCACCCCGAGCGGCTCGCCGCTCGTCGTCTCGTGGCCGCCGCGCCGGAGCGCCTCGCGCACCTCGGTGATCTTCTTGTAGAAGCCGTCCTCCTCGCGGGTGTCGTCGTCGCGGTCGCGGCCGAGGTCGACGTCGATCACGTCGGTGATCCGACCGGGCCGGGGGGACATCACGACGACCCGATCCGAGAGGTACACGGCCTCGGGGATCGAGTGGGTGACGAACACGACCGACGTACCGGTCTCGTTGCAGATCCGCGCCAGCTCGGCCTGCATGTGCTCGCGGGTCATCTCGTCGAGCGCCCCGAACGGCTCGTCCATCAACAGCAGCGGCGGGTGGGCGGCGAGCGCGCGGGCGATCGCGACGCGCTGCTGCATGCCGCCCGAGAGCTGCCAGGGGCGGTGGTTCGCGAAGTCGTCGAGCTTGACGAGCTCGAGCATCTCGCGTGACCGGGCGGCGCGGCGCTGCTTGTCCCACCCCTTCAACTCGAGCGGGAGCTCGACGTTCTTGGTGACGGTCCGCCAGTCGAACAGCCCGGCCTGCTGGAACGCCATCCCGTACTCCTGGTCGAGGCGGGCCCGCGCGGCGGTCTTGCCGTTGACGTGGATCGTGCCCGCGCTCGGCTCGATCAGGTTGGCGATCAACCGCAGCAGGGTCGACTTGCCACAGCCCGACGGCCCGATCAGCGAGACGAACTCGCCGGCGTCGACGTCGAGAGCGACGTCGACGAGTGCGTCGACCTGGTTGGCGGTGCCGGCGTTGAACACCTTCGACACGGCGTCGACCGTCACCGCCGGGGTCGCCCCGCGCGCGTCGCTGGTCACCACGTCGGCGACGCTCATGTCGTCGTCCCGATCACGACCTCGGGCTCGGTCGGCGGCCGACCGCGCATGAGCAGCTTGTCGAGCAGGGCGACGAGCCCGGCCATCGCCAGGCCGACCAGCGCCGCGCCGAACACGGCCGTGTACACCTTGGCCGGGTCGGAGGTCGCCTGGCGCGCGTACTCGATCACCAGCCGTCCGATCCCGCCCTGCAACCCGGTGGAGATCTCCGCCACCACCACCCCCACGACCGACGCGGTCGCGGCCAGCTTGAGCGCGGGCACGATCTGGGGGACGGCGGCCGGGAAGCGCAACTTGAACAGCGACGACCGCCACGACGCGGCATAGCTGTCCATCAGTTCGAGCGCAGCGGGCGGCGACGATTTCAGGCCGCGCAGGGTGCCGACGGCGACCGGGAAGAACGCGAGGAACGCACCGAGCACCGACGCCGACAGCCAGCGCGGCCACACGAAGTCGCCGATCTGCACCCGGCCGCCCCAGCTCACGACGAGCGGGGCGAGCGCGATCAGCGGCACCGTCTGGGACACGACGAGGTACGGCAGCAGCCCCCGCTCGACGACCCGGAAGCGGGCCATCAGCACCGCGAGGCCGACACCGACGACGGCGCCGATGGTGAACCCGAGGAACGCCAGCCGGAACGTGAACCACCCGCCGCCCGCGACCGTCTGCCAGATGAGGGTGTCCGAGCCGCGCCGGTCGGGTTCGGTGTAGCGGGCGAACATGTCCCACACGTGGGGCATGACGTTGTCGTTCGCCCGCGGCAGCACGCCCCA
>SKSP01000382.1 GCA_007122945.1 Ilumatobacteraceae bacterium
CGCTGGGGTGCGGGTGAGTTCCGGTCCGGATCTGCAGCTGAGTGACACAGAGTCGCTGGCTGCCGCTGCTGCCGGCGCCGGGCGACTCAGAGTCGCTGGGGTGCGGGTGAGCTCCGGTCCGGATCTGCAGCTGAGTGACACAGAGTCGCTGGCTGCCGCTGCTGCCTGCACCGGGCGACACAGAGTCACGGGGCGGTCGGGGAGGTACGAGGCGGGCGGGTCGTGGAGGCGGTGGGTACGGTTGGTCGGGTGACGACGGATCCGACGGCCGAGGTGGTGCTCGACGAGCTGCTCGACGACCTGAAGGGTCTGGTCGAGGTCGAGTCGCCGTCGGACGACGTCGAGGCGCTGCGGGCCTCGGCCGCCCACCTCGCCGACTATCTCGAGCGGCGGCTCGGCGCCGCGCCGGAGCTGGTGGAGGGTCCGGCCGGACCGCACGTGCACTGGCGCGCCAGCGGCGAGCCGCGGGTGCTGCTGCTCGGTCACCACGACACCGTGTTCCCGCTGGGTACGCTCGCTCGCCGCCCGTTCGCCGTCGCCGACGGACGCGCCACCGGACCGGGTGTGTTCGACATGAAGGCCGGCATCGTGCAGGCGGTCCATGCCATCGCCGCGCTGGACGACCCGACGGGTGTCGAGCTGCTGCTCTCGTGCGACGAGGAGGTCGGCTCGACCACGTCGCGCGCCCTGATCGAGGAGCGAGCCGCGGCGTGCGGGGCCGTGCTGGTGCTCGAGCCGAGTGCCGACGGCGGTGCCTTGAAGACCGGTCGGAAGGGCACCGGGACGTTCGAGGTCGTGGTGCACGGTCGGGCTGCGCACGCCGGACTCGAACCCGAGAAGGGTGCCAACGCGCTGGTGGAGGCGGCCCGTCAGGTGCTCGTGATCGCCGGATTCGCCGATCCCGACCGGGGCACCACCGTCACGCCGACCGTCGCCCGGGCCGGCACGGCCGACAACGTCGTTCCCGCCGAGGCTCGCATCCGGGTCGACTGCCGGGTGACCGATGCCGACGAGACCGCCCGCGTGGAGGCGTGCTTCGCCGGTCTCGCTCCCGTCGATCCGTCGTGTCGGATCGAGGTGCTCGGTCGGATCGGTCGCCCGCCGATGCCCGAGTCGGCCTCGGCGGACCTGTTCCCGCTCGCCCGCTCCGTCGATCCAGACATCGCCGGTGTCGCGGTCGGTGGTGGCAGCGACGGCAACTTCACCGCGGCGCTCGGCGTGCCGACGCTCGACGGACTGGGAGCGGTCGGCGGTGGCGCCCACGCCGACAGCGAGCACGTCGTCGTCGCGACGATGCCGGCCCGGGTCCGGCTCGTCGAAGGCATCCTCCGCGCCCTCCTGTCCGCGTGATTCGGCCGGATCCGGTCGGTCGGCGCGGACGGTTCGGGGGGTGGGGGGCGATCAGGTGCCGGGGGTGAGCTCGCCGGGGTCGCCCACGCCGCCGCGACCGAGCGTGCCGACCCGGCGGTACACGTCGAGCTTGGCGCGGGTGTCGTCGATGTCGAGGTTGCGCATCGTGAGCTGGCCGATCCGGTCGAGCGGCCCGAACGCCTGGTCCTCCACCCGCTCCATCGACAACCGGTCCGGTTCGTAGGTCAGGTCGGGACCGGTCGTGTCGAGGATCGAGTAGTCGTCGCCGCGCCGCAGCCGCAGCGTGACCTCGCCGGTGACCGCGGAGCCGACCCAGCGCATCAGCGGTTCGCGCAGCATCAGGCCCTGCGGGTCGAACCAGCGACCCTCGTAGAGCAGCCGCCCGAGGCGACGCCCCATCGTCCGGTAGTTCTCGATCGTGTTCTCGTTGTGGATCGCGGTCACCAGCCGCTCGTACGCGATGTGCAACAGCGCCAGCGCCGGGCCCTCGTAGATGCCCCGGCTCTTGGCCTCGATGATGCGGTTCTCGATCTGATCGCTCATCCCGAGCCCGTGGCGACCGCCGATCGCGTTCGCGGCCAGGACGAGGTCGACCTGGGATTCGAACTCCTCGCCGTTCAACGCGACCGGCCAACCCTCCTCGAAGCGCACGGCGACGTCCTCGGGCTCGATCTCGACCGTCGGGTCCCAGTGGGCGACGCCCATGATCGGCCGCACGATCTCCATCCCGGTCGACAGCTCCTCGAGCGCCTTGGCCTCGTGGGTGGCGCCCCAGATGTTGGCGTCGGTCGAGTACGCCTTCTCGACCGGGTCGCGGTACGGCAGGTCGCGGGCGACGAGGAACTCGCTCATCCCGGCCCGACCGCCGAGCTCGTCGACGAAGTCGGGATCGAGCCACGGCTTGTAGATCCGTAGCGCGGGGTTGACGAGCAGCCCGTAGCGGTAGAAGCGCTCGATGTCGTTGCCCTTGTACGTCGAGCCGTCCCCCCAGACGTCGACGCCGTCGTCGTGCATCGCCCGCACGAGCAGCGTGCCGGTCACCGCCCGGCCGAGCGGCGTCGTGTTGAAGTACGTGCGGCCCGCGGTGGTGATGTGGAACGCACCGCACTGCAGCGCGATCAGCCCTTCGCGGACGAGCTCGTCGCGGCAGTCGACGAGGCGGGCCTCCTCGGCGCCGTACAGCTTCGCCCGATCGGGCACACCGGACAGGTCGGGCTCGTCGTACTGGCCGAGGTCGGCGGTGTAGCAGTAGGGGATCGCCCCCCGCTCGCGCATCCAGGCGACCGCGGCCGAGGTGTCGAGCCCACCGGAGAACGCGATGCCGACCCGCTCGCCGACGGGGAGCGACATGAGGACGCGACCGCTCGTGGCGCTGCCGCCGTCGGTCGTTGAGTTTCCAGCCATGGCCGCCGACGCTACCGGTCGGCGGGGCCGGGCGGGGTGGCCCGGTACATCCCGCTCGCGGCGGCGACCGACACGGCCGCGGCGGCGCCGGCGATCACCAGCTCGACCACGCCGAAGCCGCGTACGCGGCCGAGATCGGCGACACCCACCGCCGCGATCGCGGCGGCACCGAGCAGACCCCACCACGGCAGGTGCCGGCGGCGATCGAGCGTCGCCGCGATCAGCAGGATCGGGGCCACGAACGGGAGCACGTTGACGACGAACGGCCGGGGGGCGGCCGACGGCCCCAGCCACCACGTGGAGAGGCCGAGCTGTCGGCTCGCGCTCCACACCCCGGCCAGGGCGACCGCGACGGCGAGCCATCCGAGCCCGAACGCGATGGACCAGCCCCGCGTCAGTTGGCCCGGTCGGGGTGAACGTCCGGGATCGGAACCGGTCGAGTCGGACGGCGACGCCGGTGGCGGGAGCAGGACGGCCACCGGATCGAGGGTATCGGTCCGGTGCGCCCGGGGTGCCGTCACCGTCGGTGTCCGGCCGCTACCCTCCGTCGGCGTGTCGAGCGGCGAGGTCCCCGACGTCAGCGAGGTGGTGGTCCCGGCCTTCGCCAAGCTGTCGGTGTTCTACCCGATGTGGAACGAGGAGGCCTACATCGAGCGCGCCCTGGCGTTCGGCAAGCGGGCGTGCGAGCACCTCGTCGCCGAGGGCGACATCGGCGACTACGAGCTGATCGTGGTGGACGACGCCTCCACCGACGCGACCGGCCCGATCGCCGACCGCATGGCCAGCGACGATCCTCGGGTCCGCGTGATCCACCACGCCCGCAACCGCAAGCTGGGCGGGGCGATGAAGACCGGCTTCGCCGCGGCGACCGGCGACCTCGTGCTGTACACCGACGCCGACCTGCCGTTCGACATGGACGAACTGCCGCGCGCTGTCCGGCTGATGCGCGAGTACGACGTCGACATCGTCAGCGCGTACCGCTTCGACCGCACCGGTGAGGGCTCCCTGCGGACCGTCTACACGTTCGCCTACAACCTGTTGATCAAGGCGCTGTTCGGCGTCCGGGTCCGCGACATCAACTTCGCGTTCAAGCTGTGCAGGCGGCGCATCTTCGACCACCTCGAGCTGAAGAGCGAGGGATCGTTCGTCGACGCCGAACTGGTGATCCGGTCGACCCGCCTGGGGTTCGAGATGCTGCAGTTCGGGGTCGACTACTTCCCCCGCACCCGGGGCGTCTCCACGCTCAGCTCGCCGTCGGTGATCGTGACGATCCTGCGTGAGATGGCCGGGTTGCGGCGCGAGCTGTCGGGCATCCGACCGCTCGATCCGGCGGTGCTCGACCGGCTCGCCGATCGGACGTGACGAACATTTCGTGAACTCGGCCGGCGAGTTCCAGACCGACGTTTCGGCCAGCGGGCGGGTTGGTAACCTCGCAGTGATCCCGAGAGCCCGTCCGTGAACGCTGCGAACCGCCCCCCCCAGAAGAACGCCGCCCGCTGGGTGCCGGCGATCGCTGCCGCCGCGCTCCTCGGCACGGTGATCGTGACCGGCGTCGCCGGCGGCAGCAATGGCGGGAGCTCGGCGACGTCGACCGTGGCCACCGATCCACCGGCGACCGAGGTCAGCGAGCCGGCCGAACCGGTGAACGTCGCCGAGACCACCGAGCCACCGCCGATCGAGACGCGGCCCGAGACCGAGAAGGTGCCGCTCGATCGCACGCTCGCCGACGGCGTCGTGGGTGAGGACGTCCGCCGCGTGCAGGACCGCCTGATCGAGCTCGGCTTCAACCCCGGTCCGGTCGACGGCGTGTACGGGCCGCTCACGATCCAGGCGATCTGGGCCTACGAGAAGCTGGTGCTGCAGACACCGCGCGACCAGGTGACGGGCCGGGTCACGCCCGACATGTGGGACCGCATGCAGGATCACGTCAAGATCCAGCCCCGCCGACCCGAACCCGGAACCCGGAACCATCTCGAGATCTACCTGCCCGAGCAGGTCGCGGCGATGTTCCACGACGGCTCGCCGGTGTTCGTCGCCCACATCTCGAGTGGCACGAACGAGGAGTGGTGCCGCGAGGTCACCATCAGCCCCGGTGAGTACGGCAACGAGGACGGCGAGGAGCCGAAGAAGGAGGGCCGCTGCGGCATCTCGCGGACGCCCGGCGGCATCTTCACCGTCCACCGCAAGGTCGAGGGCCACCGCCAGAGCGCGCTCGGCGGCATGCTCAACCCGGTCTACTTCAACTACGGGATCGCCATCCACGGCGCCCACAACGTCCCGACCCAGCCCGCGTCCCACGGCTGCATCCGGGTCGCCAACGCGATCTCCGAGGACCTGTTCGAGCTGATGTCGCACGGCGACCGCGTGTTCGTGTGGGACGGCGTCAAGCAGCCCGAGGAGTACGGGGAGCAACTGCCGGTGTTCGACTGGCGGTGGGAGGAGTGGTACGAGACCTCCACCACGACGACCACCACGACCGAACCCGAGGAGATCGAGGAGATCGAGGAGATCGAGGAGCCCGAGCCGCCGGTGACCGAGGCGACCGAGCCCCCGGCCTCGACCGAGCCGGCCACCACGACCACCACCTCGACCACGACCCCGACCACGACGGTGGCGGTCGACGACGAAGGTGACGAACCCGAGCGCGCCGACGGCGGCTCGAACGGCGCCGGTCCGAGCGGCAACGGTTCGAACGGCGGCGACGAGAGCTGAACCGCGCCCGGGCGGGGTTGCCCGGTTGGGGACGCGCGTCGCGATCGGCCACGATGGGGGTCGTGAGCGACGACGTCGAGATGGTCCCCTACGACGAGTTCGGCCTGTTCCACGAGAACGCCGCCGAGTTCGGTCTGCCCGACGACGGCCCGCCCGTGGTGCGGCGGACCGCGGTGGAGGTCGAGCCCGGTCGCTCGGTGAGCGCGCTGCAGTGGGGCCGCGGCGAGCCCGAGATCGTGCTCGTCCACGGCGGCGCCCAGAACGCCCACACCTGGGACACCGTGGCGATGGCGCTCGACCGGCCGTTGGTGGCCGTCGACCTCCCCGGCCACGGCCACTCCGACTGGCGCGACGACGGCGCGTACGACCCGGTCACCCTCGCGGCGGACCTCGCCGAGGCGCTGACCACGTTGGCTCCGATCCCGCCACTCGTGGTGGGGATGTCGCTCGGTGGACTCACCTCGCTCGTTCTCGCCGCCCGCTATCCCGAGCTCGTGCGCTCGCTCGTGCTCGTCGACATCACGCCGGGCGTCAACCGCGAGAAGGCCAAGGCCGTGATCGACTTCGTCGACGGCCCGCAGTCGTTCGCCAGCTTCGACGAGCTGCTCACCCGCACGATGGAGCACAACCCGACGCGCTCGGAGTCGTCGCTCCGACGTGGCATCCTCCACAACGCCCGCCAGCTCGACGACGGCTCCTGGCAGTGGCGCTACGACCGCCGCGGTCACGCCCGAACCCGCGACGGCGACGACCACGGCGCGCCCGCCGACGAGCCGAGCACCAGCGCGTCGCCGCTGTGGGACGACCTCGCGGCGCTGGAGTGTCCGGTGTTGCTCGTGCAAGGGGGCACGTCGCCGGTCGTGGACGACGACGATGTCGCCGAGGCCCGACGTCGGCTGCCCGACCTGGAACACGTGGTGGTCGACGGCGCCGGCCACAGCGTGCAGGGCGACCGTCCGATCGAGCTCGCCGAGCTGATCCGGCCGCGCGTCTGACGGTGCACCGTCAGCGCACGGTCAGCGCACGGTGAGGTACAGCACGGCGAACATCGCGCTCATCGCGGCGACGATCGTCGCCTGACTCATCAGCAGCCACTGGACGAAGGTCCGCTGGAGGTCGGCGCGAACGGATTCGAGGTCGCCCTTCGTCGCCGTGACATCGAGTCGTTGCTCGACGAGCGCGATCCGTCCGTCGAGCCGCGTTCCGAGGTGGGTCATGTCGGCGCGCAGCTGGGCCATGTCGTTGGTCATGTCGGCGCGCAGCTGGGCCATGTCGTTGGTCATGTCGGCGCGCAGCTGGGCCATGTCGTTGGTCATGTCGGCGCGCAGACGTTCGATGTCGTGTGACATCGCTACTCGGAGGTGGTCCATGTCCCGGGTGGTGGCGACGTCGCCCCACCCGGCCGGGGGGAGCAGGTTCATCATGGTCGATGCTCGATCCTTGCCCATGTGCTCCTCGAACCAACGGAACAGTTGCGTCCGCTCGTACTCCGACACCGTCATCATCCCATCCTCTCGACGTCGCTGCAACGAGGGTGGAAACGCCCCACCGAATCGCGATGCCGATCCGCGAGGCTGTCCGCGATCGGCGTGTCGCTCGGACCCGACATCGTGCCGGACGGGTGTCACACCCGGTGGGGATCACTGTTCAGCCGACGGCGGGCATCAGCTCGACGCGGCGCCCGAGGACCTGCTCGAGCAACGCCTTGCGTTCGTTGGCCGCGTAGATCTCGAGCGCGATGTCGGCGCCGTCGGGTCGGACCTCGATCGTGACGCGGTCGTCGCGGACCTCGACGCGCAACCCGGCGACCCGCCGTTCGTGGCAACGGTCGAGACCGATCGCCACCCGCAGGACGCCGGCGAGGGTCCGTACCAGGTCCTGATCGCCGTCGGACAGCGCGGCGAACGGCTCGTGCGAGCTCTTCGGCACGCTCTTGCGGTGGTACCGGGCGATCTGGGCGATCAGCTCGATCTCGTGGTCGGTGAGCCCGGTCAGCTCGCTGTTGCGGATCACGTAGTACGAGTGGTGGTGGTGCTTGCTGTGGGC
>SKSP01000214.1 GCA_007122945.1 Ilumatobacteraceae bacterium
GCGGATCCGGCCCACCGACCGGGTGACGCGGCGCGCGACACTTGCGCCCGTGCACATCGCCTCCCCCACCGGTCCGTCGGTCGACGTCGCCGACGATGCGACGGTCCACGTCGCCTGGGACGAACCCGACTGGTTCGGGCCCGGACGCCTCGTGCTCCCCGAGCACGTCGTCCACGGCGCCGATCTGAGCACCACCGTTGCCGTCGACCCCGAACACGGCCACCTCGTGTTCCGGATCGAGGCCCACCGCGACCTCGACGGCCTCGCCTCCGGCACGTTCGAACGGCCGGGTGTCGGGTGGCCCGTCTTCTCCCCCGCCGACCGTGGCGCCGACGGGATCGACCCCGCCGCTCGGGCGCTCGCCTTCCTCGGGTGCGAGTTCGCCCTCCCGACCCGGGCCCGCGCCGACCTCGACGGGTGGCCGACCCTGCCCGGGCGTCCGGCCACCGCCTGGCCGTTGCTCGTGCGCGCCGCCGACGGTCGCACGCTCGTGCTGGCACCGCTCGACGCGTTCCACGAGCAGATCATCGGCATCGGCGGCGGCACGCTGCGCTGCGGTTGGCACGGCGACCTCGACACCGTCCCCGCCGGATTCGCGACCGAACTGGCGCTGATCGCCGGCGACGGCCCGCGGGCGTGTCTCGACGCGTGGGGTCGCCTGCTGCTCGACCGGGCCGGCACGCGCCGACCCGGCCGGCGCGCCGACGCGCTGACGACCCGGCCCTCGTACTGGACCGACAACGGCGCCGCCTACTGGTACCGGACCGAGCCCGGTCACGATGCCGCGGGTTCCGTCGTCGCCGCGGTGGACGACCTACGAGTGCGGGGCGTCCCGCTCGGCGCGGTGCAGCTCGACTCCTGGTGGTACCCGCACGCCGCGACGCGGCCGTTCGACACCGACGAGTGGGAGGTCCCGCCGACGCCGATGATCGCGTGGGAGGAGCGGCCCGACGTGCTCCCAGACGGGATCGCGGATCTCCGCCGGCGCCTCGGCGACCCACCGCTCGTCGCCCACATCCGTCACCTCGCCGCCGCCGCGCCGATGTGCGGGGAGGTGCCGGTCGCGATCGACGGCGACCATGCGATCCCGACGACACCGACTGCATACGAGCGCTGGCTCGACCAATGCGTCACCTGGGGGGTCGAGACGTTCGAGCACGACTGGCTCGTCGAGGCGTTCCACCGGAACCGCTGGCTGCGCGAGCGACCGGGGCGGGCGCGCGCGTGGCAGGAGGGCATCGACGCCGCCGCCCGCGACCGGGGCATCACGCTGCAGTGGTGCATGGCGACCCCGGCCGACTTCGCCCGGACCACGACGCTCACGCAGGTGACGTCGATCCGGACGTCGGGCGACCACGGCTACATGATCACGCCCGGCCAGCTGTGGGCGTGGTTCCTCACGACGAACGCGCTGGCACGGTCGCTCGGGCTCACGCCGTTCAAGGACGTGTTCCGCGCCGATCCCGACGTGGCGGGCAACCTCGGCGAGCCCGAGGCCCTGCTCTCGGTGCTCTCGACCGGGCCGGTGGGCCTCGGCGACCGGGTGGGGCGATTCGACGCCGACGTCGCGCGCCGGTGCTGCCGGGCGGACGGCGTGCTCGTCACCCCGGACGTCCCGGTCGCCGCGACCGACGGCGCGCTCCTCTCCCCCGACACCCGTCCGACCGAGCGACCGGTCGTGGCGGAGTGCTGGACCGATCACGCGGTCGGCCGCTGGGGCTACGTGCTGGCCGCCCACTGCCGACCCGACGACCGGCCGGTGCGCGGGACGATCGACCTCGCCGAGCTCGGGGAGACGTCGCCGACCGGCGACGCGATCCTCTGGGACGGCCGCTCGGGAGCCGTCCGACGGGTCGGGCCCGCGCACTCCTGGGACGTCGAACTGGAGCGCGAGGGCTGGTGCTACCACCTGATCGCACCCGTTCTGGAGGGTGACATCGCCGTGATCGGCGACGTGACGAAGTTCGTTCCCGCCGGCGATGCGCGGATCGAGGTCGAGCCGGCCGGGGGTGGTGACGCCCACGCGGTCCGGATCGTCGTCAAGGGCGCCGGCGAGACGGTCACCGTGACGGGGTGGTCGACCCGGCGCCCACGAGCGGAGGGCGCGAGCGTCCGAGGCGACGTCCGGCACGACCCGGCGACCGGCGTGTGGCAGCTCGACGTGCACGTCCCGTCGCGCGGCTGGTCGTCGGTGCAGCTGCGGGCTTGACCGGGGTACCGGGACCACCGGCGTGTCAACATGGCCGTCGATGGAGGATCTCTACCGGCGCTTCCGCGACGGCGAACCCGATGCCGTCCGAGCCGTGTACCGACGCCACGCCGGCGCGGTCCTGACCGTCGCCCGGTCGATCGTCGGCGATCCGCAGCTCGCCGACGACGTCGTCCAGACCACGTTCCTCAAGGCCTGGCGAGCGGCGGCCACGTTCCAGGGCGAGCGCGAGCTGGCGCCGTGGCTGTACGCGATCGCGCGTCGAACCGCCATCGACGCGCTGCGCCACGAACGGCGTCCGACCCGCGGCGATCACGAGCCGGAGATCGACGTCGCCGTGACACCGCTGTCGTTCGAGCGGACCTGGGAGCTCCACGAGATCCGCCGGGCGGTCGACGACCTGCCGCCCGACGAGCGCGAGGTCGTGCGACGAGCACACCTGGAGGGCCAGACCCACCAGCAGATCAGCACCGAGCTCGGGGTGCCACTCGGCACCGTCAAGTCCCGATCGAACCGGGCGCATCGACGCCTCGCGGCCGCGCTCGCCCACCTCCGGACCGTCGATCCCTCCATGGGCTCCGGCGGCACCGAGCGTGAGGGGTCGGCCGAGAACCGACCGTCCGGCCACGACGTACAGCACATCGAGGATCCCCGATGACCGAATCCGACGAAACGGGCACCGCCCTCGATCCCGAGCTGCAGTCGTTCCTCGCATCACGCTCGCTGTGGCACGAACCCGACCAGCGGCTCGAGGACGCCGTCGTCGCGGCCGTCGCGGACGCGGCCGCGGCCGAGCGGTCGCCCACGACCGGGTCGCCGGTCCGGCCCGGTGTCGTCACCGAGCGACGGATCCGCCCCCTGGTCACCCTCGCCGCCGCGGCCGCGGTGCTCGTCGTGACCGGCGCGGTCGTCGTCGGCGCCTCCACCGTGCTGCGCGGCGAGTCGGGCGGCGACGGGGTGGTGGTCGCCCTGGCAGCGACCACCGGCGACGCGTCGATCGCGCCCGACGCGGAACCCACGGCGATGGTCGACACCACCCCGACCGGGGTCCGCATCGTCCTCGACACCGCCGACTTCCCGCCGGCGCCGGACGGCGCCTACTACCAGGTGTGGCTCGTCAACGACGACGACCGCGTCAGCGCCGGCACGTTCCTCGGCGGTGGTAGTGGTCGCATCGAGCTGTGGTGCGGGGTGGACGACCCCGGGTACCGGACGGTCGCCGTCACCATCGAGGTCCCGCACGACGACGGCACCGTGGTCCTCGAGGGCCACATGCACGACTGATCCGCGCCCCGGGACGCGATCGCCGACGGGACCGATCGCGGTCGGCGCCCGGCGACGAGATCTCGGTCAGCCGCCCACCACGTAGGCGGACCGCAACTCGGCCGCCGCCCGCTCGGCCGCGGCCTCGCTGCGCGCGTGCACGACGCCGAGCGGCACGTCCGGGCCGACCTCGTCACCCAGCTCGGCCAACGCCGTCAGGCCGACGGCGGCGTCGACCGGGTCCTGCGGACGGGTGCGGCCGCCGCCGAGCGTCACGACGACGAGCCCGACACCCCGGGTGTCGACGCCGGTCACCGGACCGGCCCGATCGGGGTGCACGGCGACCTGCACGGCCGCGGCCTCGAGGTGGGCCTCGGGCCGGTCGACCAGGTCGGTCGGCCCACCGAGCGCGGCGACCATCGCGGCGAACCGCTCGGTGGCGGCACCCGATGCGAACGCCGCCTCGATGCGCCGGCGACCCTCGTCGGCCCCCTCGACGAGTCCGGCGAGCACGAGCATCTCGGCGCCGAGCGCGACGACGATCTCGTGCATGCGGGACTCGCGCCGCCGGCCCGTCAGGTGGTCGATCGCGTACCGGACCTCGAGGGCGTTGCCGGCGACCGACGCCAGCGGCTGGTCCATGTCGGTGAGCAGTGCGACGGCGGGCAGACCGGCCCCGCCGGCGACCTCGACGAGCGAGTCGGCGAGCTCCTGGGCGGCGGGGCGGGTCGCCATGAAGGCCCCGTTGCCGAACTTGACGTCGATCGCCAGGCCGCCCAGGCCGGCCGCCAGCTTCTTCGACAGGATCGACGCGGTGATGAGGGGCACGGACTCGACCGTCGCCGTCACGTCGCGGATCGCGTACAGACGCTTGTCGGCGGGCGCGAGGTCGTCGGTCTGGCCGATGATGGCGCACCCGACGTCGGTGACGACCCGGCGGAACAGGTCGCGGTCCGGCATCGCCGAATAACCCGGGATCGAACCCATCTTGTCGAGCGTCCCGCCCGTGTGGCCGAGACCGCGACCCGAGATCATGGGCACGAAGGCCCCGCACGCGGCGACCGCCGGAGCGAGCATCAGGCTGACGGTGTCGCCGACCCCGCCGGTCGAGTGCTTGTCGACCACGGGCCCGTCGAGGTCGTCCCACGTCAGGATCGCGCCGCTGCGCATCATCGCCGTGGTCAGCGCGACGCACTCGTCGCGCGACATCCCGCGGAAGAACACGGCCATCGCGAACGCGGCGGCCTGCCCCTCCGTGACGCTGCCGTCGACGATGCCGGCGACGAAGCGGTCGACGTCGGCCGCGGCGAGCGGTCGGTCGTCCCGCTTCGCCCTGATGATCTCCTGGGGGATGATCTCCTGGGGGATCGGCTCTCGGGGGATCGGCTCTCGGGGGATCGGCTCTCGGGGTTGCACGTCGGTCTCTCTCCCGTCGTCGGATCGTTCGGTACCCGTCTCGGTACCCGTCTCAGTAGCCGTCTCGGTACCCGTCGCCGGGCGACGTCGGGGCGTCGCCGACGACGACCGCGAGCAGCGCGTCGAGGAGGCCGCTGGCCCCGAACCGGAACGTGCTCGGGCTCGCCCAGCCGTCGCCCATCACGGCATCGGCGAGATCCAGGTACCGAGCCGCATCGGCCGCGGTGCGAATCCCGCCGGACGGCTTGATCCCGACGGCCCGGTCGGTGGAGGAGATCACGGCGAGCATCGCGCCGACGGCCTCGGGCGTGGCGGAGCGCTCGGTCTTGCCGGTGGAGGTCTTCACGAAGTCGGCGCCGTGCTCGACGGCGAACCGGGCCGCCCGGGCGACGGCATCGGTGTCGGGCAGTTCGCCCGTCTCGAGGATCACCTTCATCGTCGCGCCCCCCGTGCCACAGGTCCGCCGGACGGCATCGAGGACGGCCGCGGCGCGCGCCGTGTCGCCGCCCAGCCAGGCCAGGTACGGGAGCACGACATCGATCTCGTCGGCACCGTCGGCGAGCGCCCGCTCGGTCAGCACGCCCACGGCGAACGGGCGATCGGTCCCGGCGGGGAAGTTCACCACCGTCGCCACCCGCACCGACGAGTCGGCGAGCGCCTGCGCGGCGACGCGGACGAAGTCGGGCCACACGCACACCGCGGCCGTGCCGTGCTCCCGGGCCCGTCCGCACAACGACTCCACCGCATCGGCCGTGCTGTGGTCGTCGAGGTCGGTGAGGTCGATCAGGCGGATGGCCCGCCGGGCGGCCGCGACCGACGCATCGACCGGTGGATCGACCGGTGCACCGTCCGCGCTCGCCTCGACCACGACCACAACCTAGCGGTGACACGACGACCGCCGATTCCGCGGTGGGTCCCGTTCACTCGGCGACCACGTTCGTCGTCAGAACCGAACGGGCTGTTTGACCGCGGTGGCCTGTAAGCGCTTTCATGGTCGTGGGAGGGATCACGACATGGCGCAGGACGAGCCGGACGACGACATCGCCGGTGTGCGGCGGCGCGCCACGATCGAGGACGTCGCCGCGGCTGCCGGCGTCTCGGTCGCCACCGTGAGCCGGGCGATGCGGGGCCTCCCGAACGTGGCGTTCTCGACCCGCGAGCGCGTCGCCGAGGTCGCCACCCGGCTCGCCTACCGGGCCGACCCCGCCGCCACCCGACTCGCCACCGGCCGGTCCCGCTCGGTCGCCCTGGCGGTCCCGTTGCTGAACAGCTGGTACTTCTCCCAGGTCGTCTCGGGAGCGGAGGCGGTGTGCTCCGCCGAGGGGTACGACATGATCGTCATGGGTGTCACCGGCGACGAGGATCGTCGCGCGCTCGTCGACGAGACATCGTCGATCCACCGCCGCGTCGACGGCATCATCTTCGTGGACATCCCCGTGAGCTCCGACGAGGCCGAGCTGCTCGACCATCACGATCTCGCCGTCGTCACCGTCGGCAACAGCACCGACCGCTTCCCGTCCCTCGTGATCGACGACGTGCACGTCGGCGAGCTCGCCGTCGGGCACCTGATCTCGCTCGGTCACACCCGCATCGCGGTGATCGGCGGCCAGCGCATCGATCCGTTGGGGTTCCACGTGTCCGATTCCCGACGGGCGGGGTACCACGCCGCGCTCGACCGAGCCGACATCGTCGCCGACCCCGCGCTGGCGGCGCTCGGGAACTACTCGGTGTGCGGCGGTCGCGACGCGATGCAGACGTTGCTCGCACTCGACGAGCCACCGACCGCGGTGTTCGCGATGTCCGACGAGATGGCCTTCGGCGCGCTGCTCGCCGCCCGCGAAGCCGGCATCGAGGTCCCCGACGAGCTGTCGGTGGTCGGCGTCGACGACCACGACGTGTCCGTCGTGGTCGACCTCACCACGGTCCGCCAGCCGGTCGCCGACCACGGTGCCCGCGCCGCCCGGCTGCTGATCTCCCAACTCGAGGGCGAGCGGGTCGGTCCGTCCCGCGACGAGCGCCCCGTCGAGCTCGTGGTGCGCCGGTCGACCGCCCCGTGCCGACCGGCACGTGTCCGATGACCGGTCGGCGAAACCATGCCGAAACCTTGACGGCACCGCACGGGTATGAAAGCGTTTACAGTGGGACGGACACATGTCTGTCCCGTCGTGAACCGACACCCGAATGACATCGACACCCGAATGACACCGACACCCAATTGAGGGGGAGGACCCTGATGAGGAAGCGCTGGCACAAGCTGGCCGCACTCCCGATCGCCTTCGCACTCGTCGCCGCAGCATGCGGTGGCGACGACGACGGCGCCGAGGATGCACCTGACACACCCGACACCGAGGATCCGGCCGACGAGCCGGCCGACGAGCCCGCCGACGAGCCCGCCGACGACCCGGGAGACGTCGAGGACTTCGACGGCGCCGAGATCGTGATCACCGGCTCCGAGCGCGACGACCCCTCCGTGGGGGCGATCAACACCACGTTGCAGGCGTGGGGCGAAGAGCGCGGCATCGACATCACCTTCATCGGTGACGCCGACTGGGAAGCCAACATCAACACCCAGGTCGAGGGCGGCAACCCGCCCGACATCTCGATCTTCCCGCA
>SKSP01000425.1 GCA_007122945.1 Ilumatobacteraceae bacterium
GCACCCGATCAGCACCCGATCAGCACCCCAGCGACACAGAGTCGCCCAGCGCCGGCCCGAGCGGCAGCCAGCGACACAGAGTCGTGCGCACGCCTGCTCGAATCAGCACCCCAGCGACACAGAGTCGCCCAGCGCCGGCCCGAGCAGCAGCCAGCGACACAGAGTCGTCAAGGGTCCGAAGGTCCCGCGCGGGGAGGCGCGTGAGCGGCTATACATGCGATCGCTCGACGGCACTCCCGCTCGTCCGCTGAAAGGAATGACTCATGCTCGCTGTCTCGTTCGGGCAGGCACTCTGGCTGATCATCGTCAGCTTCTTGTTCATCGCCTATCTGATGATGCTGTTCTCGGTCATCATGGACATCTTCCGCGATCCAGAGCTCGGCGGCGTCGCCAAGGCCATCTGGGCCGTGGCGCTGATCTTCTTCCCGCTCGTGACGCTCCTGATCTACCTGATCGTGCGTGGTCGCGGCATGGCCGAGCGTTCGATCAAGCAGCAGACCGAGGCCCAGCAGGCGTTCGACTCCTACGTCCGTGACGTCGCCGGCGCCGACCCGGCGACGTCGCTCGCCACCGCCGCCCAGCTCCACGAGCAGGGCAAGATCAGCGACGACGAGTACGCCAAGCTGAAGGCCAAGATCATCGGCTGACGGCTGCTGCCCGGCCGACCCCGGCGAGCAGCGCCTCGGCCTCGGCGACGACCTGTGCCACCACCTCGGCGGCGGGTCGGATCGAGGTGATCCGGCCGACGCCGTCGCCCGCGTACAGCGCCATCGCGTCGATGTCGCCATCCACGATCGCGCCCGGCGGGAGCACGGCGCGGGCCGGGATCTCCATCGCGTCGGGCTCCGATCCGAGCCGCGCGACGACCTCGTCGTCGCCGAGCTGGCGCGCCAGTTCGAGGGCCGAGCGCAGCACCCGACACGGCCGCGACCCCTCCGGCCACCACACGGAGAACTCGTCGGTGACCACCGTCTCGCCCCCAGCCGCGGCGACGAGCAACTCCTTGTAGCGCGGATGGGCGCCCGACTCGTCGGTCGCGACGAACACGGTGCCGAGGCGCACGCCCGCAGCGCCGGCGGCCAGCGCCGATGCGAGACCTCGTCCGGAGGCGATCCCTCCCGCAGGGAGCACCGGCACCGGGCGCCCGGACGCATCGACGGTGTCGAGCACATCGCTCAGCAGCGGCCACAGTGGGCGGCCCCCGTGGAGCCGGCCGCCGCCCTCCTCGCCCCGGACCACGAGGAGGTCGACGCCGGCATCGAGGGCCCGCCTCGCGTCGTCGAGCGTGCCGACCTGCCAGGCGACGGGGACCCCTTCTCGTCGCGCCCGTTCGACGAGCGCGGCATCCGGGGAGGCGTGGTAGAAATCGACGAGTCGACCACGTTCGGCGATCGCGGTGACCACCGCCGGATCCTCCATGAACGGCAGCAACACGTTCGCGCCGAGCGCCGCCACGTCGGCGAGAGCGTCGAGACGGGCGGCGACCTGAACCGGTCCGTCCGACGAGAACGCGACCATCGCCATCGCACCGGCACCCGCCACGGCGCGCACCAACTCGTCGCTGCCGATGCCCCCGCCCATCGGCGCCAACTGCACGGGCACTTCGCACCCGACCAGCTCGGTGAACGTCGTCGGCCCCATGACGACACCCCCATGTCCTCGAGTTTCGTGGGACCGCGACGCTACACGACGGCGTCGGGATCCGGAAGGGGTCAGCCCGGATTGAGGTTGCCCGACCGGAAGCCCTCCAGGTCGAGGGTCACGTAGCGGTACCCCGCCGCCCGGACGGCGTCGACCACCTCGTCGCGGCGGGCCACGACGGTGGCGAGGTGGTCGAGCTCGACCTCGATGCGGGCCGTGTGGTCGTAGTGGCGCACCCGCACCTGGGCGAACCCCAACCGCCGCAGCGCGGCCTCGGCGCGCTCGACGCGCGACAGCACGGCGACCGTCACCTCCTCGCCGTACGGGACCCGGCTGGCGAGACACGCGGCGGCCGGCTTGTCCCAGGTCCGCAGACCGATCCGGCGCGACATCTCGCGCACGTCGGCCTTGGTGAACCCGGCGGTGACGAGTGGGAACTCGGCGCCGGCCTCGGCGGCGGCCCGTTGTCCGGGACGGTGGTCGCCGAGATCGTCCACGTTGACACCGAGGACGACGGTGGCGCCGGCGGACGCCGCAAGGGGGCCGACGACGTCCATCAGCTCGGCCTTGCAGTGGTAGCAGCGGTCGAGGTCGTTCGCCCGGTACGCGGCCCGGGCCATCTCGTCGGTCTCGACCGGCGTCCACCGCAGACCCCACTCCCGAGCGAGTTGCTCGCACTCGCGCGCTTCGTCGCCGGCCAGTGACGGCGAGACCGCCGTGACGGCCGCCGCGCCCTCCGACCCGAGCGTCCGGTGGGCGACGGCCGCGAGGAACGCCGAGTCGGCACCTCCGCTGAAGGCCACCACCACCCGGCCGAGCCGCGCCAGTTCGGCTTCGAGCGCGGCGAGTTTGGCATCGCCGTCGTCACCGCGGGACGTGTCCATGTCGGTGGCGGTCGGTGAGCTCACGGGTACGAGTGTAGGGAGACGCGCATGCCGCGCCCGGGGCGGCGACGCGCGAAGATGACCGGGCGTGAGTGGGTCGAGCTGGTGGGAGTCACGACGGTACGGACTCTTCGTGCACTCCAACCTCGCCACGGTGCCCGCCTGGGCGCCGATCGGCCAGTACGCCGACTGGTACCAGAGCCACCTCGGCGAACCGGTCCCCGACGTCCTGCTCCACCCCACCCCGATGGTCGAGGTGCTCGCCCACCACCGAGAGCGGTGGGGCCACGTCGAGCGCTTCGACGACTTCTGGCCGCTGCTCACCTACGACCGCTTCGACGCCGACGCGTGGGTCGACCTGATGCGCGACGCCGGCATGTCGTACACGGTGTTCGTGTCCAAGCACCACGACGGACTGTGCTGGTGGGACGCGCCCGGCACCGACCGGACGGTCCGACGCGACGGCCCGCGCCGCGACGTGATGCGCGAGTTCGCCCGGGCGTGCGCTCGCGCCGGCGTCGTGTTCGGCACGTACTACTCGCTGCTCGACTGGGCCGACCCCCGGTACCCCACCGACGCCTACGTCGACGAGGTGCTCCACCCCCAGGTGATCGACCTCGTCGAGCGGTACGGCTCGGCCGTCCTGTGGGGCGACGGGCACTGGGGCCACGGGCCCGACCGTTGGCGCAGCGAGGAGCTGATCGCACGCGCACGCGATCTGCAACCCGACCTGATCGTGAACGACCGCTGGTGGATCGCCGAACCCGACGTGATCACCTACGAGTACCAGACCCCCGACGACATCGTCGACCGACCGTGGGAGCTGTGCCGGGGCATCGGGCACAGCTTCTGCCACAACCGGGCCGAGCGGGCCGAGCACCACATGACCGCCCACCAGATCATCGCCCTGCTGACCGAGGTGGTCGCGAAGGGTGGCCACCTCCTGTTGAACGTCGGTCCGGCCGCGGACGGCACGATCCCCGACCTGCAGGCGGCACCCTTGCGACGGGCGGGCGCCTGGGTGCAACAGCACCTCGACATGATCGAGCGCTCGCGGCCATGGTCCACGTGGGGCGACGAACACGTGCGCTACCTCGTCCCGACCGGCGGCGACGACGTGGTCGGCCACCACGACGACGGCCGGCCGGCGGGAGAGGTCGTGGACGCGGTGGTCGTCGGCGAGACGCGCCTGGCCGCCCTGGGCCGGAGCGCCGGGACCGTCACGTCGATCACCAGCCACGACGGCGCGAACCTGAACTGGGAGCAGGACGACGGCGGGTTGCGGATCCGCCGCGTGGACCGGACCCCCACCGGGCTCGCGGCCGTCTACCGGATCCACGTCGAACCGTCCTCATCGGCTCCGATCGAGCTGTTCGACCCCGCGACGATGCGGATGCTGACACCGCCGCCGACCGAGATCGGCGAGCGGCTCGCCGACGCGCGGCCGGGGAGCATCGTGCAGCTCGGCGACGGCCTGCACGCCGGGCCCGTCGAGGTGCCCGCCGGGGTCACGCTGCGCGGCTACGGCCACGATCGCACCACGATCGTCGCCGAGGGCCCGACCGTGGTCCGCCTCGGCGCGGGCGCCCGGCTCGAACACGTCTCCGTCCGGTGCGACACACCACGGCTCGCCTGGTTCCCGCTCCCGGTGGTGCGCGCCGAGGGCGACGGCAGCGTCGTGCTCGGGTGCAGCGTCGACGGTCACGTCGAGGTCGCGGCCGGTACCGACGAGGTCAAGGTGCGGGCCACCGCGCTGACCGGGGTGATCGCGACGGACGCCGACCGCATCACCGTCTCGCGCTGTCGCCTGCGCGGGATGCGATGGGACGTCGGGGTCGACATCACGGGTGGGTACGGTCACACGGTCGACAGCTGCGAGATGCACGACCACCTCTGCGCGATCCGCCTGACCCGATCGCTCGACTCGACGGTGCGCGGCAACGTGATCACGGCTCGCTGGTGGGGCATCCATCTCGTCGACACCGAGGCGAGCCACGTTCACGCCAACGCCGCCGCATCGACGATGCGCGCCGTCGACGTCGACGGCGGGACGCATGCCGAGGTCTCCGGTAATGCCGTGGCCGACGGCGACAGTGGCTGCATCGTCGAGCGGGGCGCCTCGGACGCGACGGTGAGCGGGAACCGCTGGGAGCGGTGCCGCATCGGCCTGTTGGCCTGGGACGCCGGTCCGCTCACCCACCACGGCAACGCCGCGATCGATCTCCACGAACCCGACCACTCCCTGACGATCGGCCCCTGAGGGACCCGGCGACGGTCAGGCGTTGGCGGCGGCCATCGAGGCGCGCTTCGCCGTCCGGCCGCGCTCGGTGGGGTCGAGCACGACCTTGCGCAGCCGGATCGCGGACGGGGTGACCTCGACGCACTCGTCGGCGGCGATGAACTCGAGCGCGTGCTCGAGCGACAGCTCACGATGCGGCGTGAGGCGCACGGTCTCGTCCGCCGACGCGGCCCGCACGTTGGTGAGCTTCTTCTCGCGACACACGTTGACGTCCATGTCGCCGGCGCGGGAGTTCTCACCGACGATCATCCCGCAGTAGACCTCGGTGCCCGGCCCGACCATCATCGTGCAGCGCTCCTGCAGGTTGATCATGGCGTAGGTGGTGGCCGGACCGGTGCGGTCGGCGACGATCACGCCGGTCGCCCGGGCGGCGATCGTGCCCGCCCACGGCTCGTAGCCCTCGAACACGTGGCTCAGCACGCCCGTCCCGCGGGTCTCGGTCAGGAACTGCGTCCGGAACCCGATCAGCCCGCGGGCCGGCACGAGGTAGTCGAGACGCACCCAGCCGAGCCCGTGGTTGACCATGTTCTGCATGCGCCCCTTGCGTCCGGCCAGCAGCTGCGTGACCGCGCCGAGGTGGTCGTCGGGGACGTCGATCGTGACCCGCTCGACCGGCTCGTGGACGGTGCCGTCGATCTCGCGGGTGACGACCTCGGGCTTGCCGACGGTCAGCTCGAACCCCTCGCGGCGCATCTGCTCGACGAGCACCGCGAGCTGCAGCTCGCCGCGGGCCTGCACCTCCCACGCATCGGGTCGCTCGGTCGTGTTGACGCGGATGCTCACGTTGCCGACGAGCTCCGCGTCGAGTCGGGCCTTCACCAAACGAGCCGTCAGCTTGGAGCCGTCACGCCCGGCGAGCGGCGACGTGTTGATGCCGATCGTCATCGACAGCGCCGGCTCGTCCACGTTGATCACCGGCAGCGGTCGCGGGTCGTCGAGATCGGTGAGCGTCTCACCGATCGTGATGTCCTCGAAACCGGCGACGGCGACCAGGTCGCCGGGCCCGGCCGACTCGACGGCGACGCGCGTGAGCGCCTCGGTGAGGAACAGCTCGGCCACCTTGGCTCGCTGGATCGAGCCGTCGCGACGCGACCACGCGACCTGCTGCCCCTTGCGGATCGTGCCCTGCACCACCCGGCACAGCGCCAGCCGCCCGAGGTACGGGTTGGCGTCGAGGTTGGTGACCCACGCCTGGAGCGGGTGACCCTCGGTGTACGTCGGAGCGGGGATGTGCTCGGCGATCACGTCGCGCAGCGGCGCCAGGTCGGTCCCGATCGTGTCGGGTTCGAGCGACGCCCAGCCGTCGCGGGCCGCGCAGTAGACGATCGGGAAGTCGAGCTGGTGGTCGGACGCGTCGAGGTCCATGAACAGCTCGTACACCTCGTCCACCACGGCGGCCACGCGGGCGTCGGAGCGGTCGACCTTGTTGACCACGAGGATCACCGGCATGTCCGCCGCCAGCGCCTTGCGCAGCACGAACCGGGTCTGGGGCAGCGGGCCTTCGGCGGCGTCGACGAGCAGGACGATGCCGTCGACCATCGTCAGTGCCCGCTCGACCTCCCCGCCGAAGTCGGCGTGCCCGGGCGTGTCGACGATGTTGAACGTGACCCCGCCCCAGACGACGGATGTGTTCTTGGCGAGGATCGTGATGCCCTTCTCGCGCTCGAGGTCCATCGAGTCCATGACGCGCTCGTCGACCGACTCGTTGCTCCGGAACGCACCGGACTGGTGCAACAGCGAGTCCACGAGGGTGGTCTTGCCGTGGTCGACGTGGGCGACGATCGCGAGGTTGCGGAGGTCGGGGCGCCGGAGCTGCGTGGGGGGTGCGGGCGTGACGGACATGGCGGTACGACGCTAACGGCCGGCGATGACGTTCGCTCCGGCCCCCACGTGACGCCCGTCCGGATCGGCAGGGATTTTTCGGACCGATCGCTCAAGTCGGACCCTCGAGGTGCCGATGGCATCGTGTGAGGTCCGACCCGAACCCCGACGACGTCGCCACCGCGTTCCGGCGGGCGGCCCTCCAGCACCACCACCGAACCCTCACCGCCGAGCTCGAGGCATCGCCCGACCGGGCGTCGATCGCGACGGCGTTGGACGACGTGGACCACCCGGCGAGCGTCGTGGTCGTCCGTCTCGACGGCTTCGACGGTGGCTCGATCGACGACGAGGTCGTGCTCGACCAGGTCGGCAGTCGGCTCCGATCGATCGTGCGCGAACCACTGGGCGTGCACCGGCTCGGCGCGAGCTTCGTCGTCGTGCTCGCGGCCGACCGTTACGTCGCCGCCGCCGTCGCCCGCCGTGCGGTCGCCGCGTTGGCCGAACCGTTCTCGGTGGGCGCCTTCGACATGACGCTCACCGCGGCGACGGGAATCGCCGACGTGGACCCGGCCGACCCGTTGGCGACCATCCAGCGCGCCGACCTCGCCGCCCTCCGCGACCTGTTGTCGCGGGGCTGACGCTCGCATCACGACCACACGTCTCGGCGGCAGATCGTCGCAGATCTGCGACAGGTGACAGCCGAGACGCGGGGCCGATCAGGTGCGGTGGGGGGCGACACCGACCGAGGTCATCCCGAGCTGGCGAGCGAGCCGGTGGGCGTCGTCGGTCGACAGGTCGCGCAGCTCGATGCC
>SKSP01000324.1 GCA_007122945.1 Ilumatobacteraceae bacterium
CCCCGAGGTCGTCACGCCACCCGTCGCGTCGCCCGCCCGCACCGAGGCGCCGACCACGATCGCCGTCGTGGGCGACTCGATCTCCCAGGGCACAGGATCGAACGGTCCAGGCTCGCCGGGCGGCGGCATCGGCTCGCCCCGACCGGCCGCGTCGTGGGCGACGGGCGACCACCCTGGTCTCGACAGCTACGCCCAGCGACTCGAGGTGGTCCGTGGCGGTCCCGTCACGACCGTCGACCTGTCGGCGAACGGCGCGAGCATCCGCGACGACCTCGTCGACCAGGTCCGCGCCGTCCCGGCCGGGACCGACCTCGTGCTGATCCAGATGGGCGGCAACGATCTGTGCCGGTCGGGAGAGGCCGCCATGACCCCGATCGACACCGCCCGCACCGAGGTGCGCTCGGCGCTGGCGTGGTTGCGCGAGCACCGTCCCGACACGGTCGTCAGCCTCTCGTCGATCCCCGACATCTACTCGCTGTGGTACGTGCGCGGAGCCCCGCACAAGGGCGAGCAGTTCCCGTTCGTCGGCTTCGTCGTGTCGGGCCGCGAGGGGCCGCGGGCGCCTCGCAGCACCGTCGAGAACAACAACAAGCGGGCCGCCCGGCTCCTGTGGGACACGCTCGGCGTGATCCCGTGCCGGACGATGCTGTTCCGCCCGAACATCCCGCGCAACGCCGGCCCGACGCCCGACCCGACGAACACCGCCGAGCAGCGCCGGCTGCGGGTCCGCGACCACAACATCGCCCTGAACGAGGTGCTCGCCGAGGAGTGTGCGGCGATGCTGCGGTGCAGCTTCGACGATCACGCCGTGTTCGACCTGGTCGCCAACCGCGACGCCGACGGCGTCCTGCTCGCCGACAAGGACGACTGGACGTTCGTCGATTCCGACATCTCGACCCAGGACCACTTCCACCCCTCGTTCGACGGTCAGCGCAAGCTCGCCGAGGCGGCGTGGGCGGCCGGCCCCGACTGGACCGACGTCACGCCGCCGGCCGGGTTCGCGTCGGTGCACCCCGTCGACGGCGTCGAGGGCCCGTCGGCGCACGGCTGGTACACGGGGCCCGTCACCGTCGACGTGTGGTTCCGCGACGACGCCGGGGTCCGCGGCGTGGAGTACCGGGTGCACGGCGCGAACGACCGGGTGACGAACGGTGACGGCGAGCCGCCGTGGGCCGAGGTGATCGGCGATCGGATCTCGGTGTCGGTCGTGCACGACGGCGAGACGTGGGTCGAGGCGCGAGCCCTCGACGTGAACGGCAACCTCAGCGCGTCGCAGATCGTCCCGATCCGGATCGACCGGCACGCCCCGACCGCCACGATCACCGCCCCCGTCGACGGCGAGGTGATGACGCTCGGCGCACCGGTGGTCGCCCGCCACGGGTGCGACGACGTCGGCTCCGGCGTCGTGTCGTGCGAGACGAGCACGACGGCGGGCGTCTTCGTCGACGCCTCGACGGTCGGCGAGCACCGCGTCTCGCTGCGCGCCGTCGACGCCGCGGGTCACGTCACCACCGTCGAGCACACGTACCACGTCCACTACGACTGGTCCGGCACGACCGGCCCGCTCGAGCGGGGCGCGCCCCGCGAGGTCGTGACCGGTCACCCGTTGCCGGTCCACTTCGTGCTCCATGACGCCAGTGGCCGCCCCGTCCCCGACGCGGAGGTCGACCTGGCGCTCGTCGGCCCCGACGGCACGGAGCGGCCGGCTGCCACATCACCCGGCCGGCACACCCGTCTCGGGCCGGATTGGCACGCGTGGGCTGCCCGCCACGGCGGTCACCTCGCGCTGGTCGACACCGGTGGGCTCGCACCGGGGGTGTGGGACGTCGTGATCCGCCCCGACGACGGCACCGAGCGCCGCGTCAACGTGGTCGTGCGATCATGACCCGGCTGAGCCTCGCGGCCGGGTCGGTGCTCGACGCTGCCGCCGACGAGGTGGTGCGAGCTGCGGCGGGTGCCGGGTTCGACGCCGTCGGCCTCCGTCTGTCGGACCACCACGCGCTCGACGTCTCGCGACGTGCCGATCTCCGCCGGCTGGCCACCGACCTCGGCGTCGACATCCACGACGCCGAGGTGCACCGCATCGGCGCGGCCGCCGCCGACGTCGACCCGCTGCTCGACGCCGCGGCCGAACTCGGCGCCGAGTTCGTGCTCGTCGTGTCCGACCTCCCCGACCTCGGAGCGACGTGTGACGCACTCGCCGACGTGGTCGCCCGAGCGGCGGCGCGCGGCCTCCGCGTCGGGCTCGAGTACATGGCGTGGACGACGCCCACGGCCCCGGCCGCGGCCGTCGACCTGGCGGCCGACACCGGCGCGTGGGTGGTCGTCGACCTGTTGCACCACCACCGGGTCGGTGCCGGCCCGGCAGAGCTGGCGGCGGTGGTCGGGTCCGGACGGCTCGGCTGGGTCCAGCTCGCCGACGCCCCTGCCGCGGCGCCCGCTGATCTGGTGCACGAGGCCCGCCACGCCCGCTTCCCACCCGGCGAGGGCGACCTCCCGCTGCACGACCTGCTGGCGAGGCTGCCAGGCGACGAGGTGACCGTCAGTGTGGAGGTCCAGAGCGACGAGCTGTCCGGCCGCCTCGGCGCGGGCGACCGGGCGCGCCACCTCGCAGCGATGGCCCGGCGGGTGCTCGACGGCGTCGACGAGCGCGGCTGATCAGCTGCCGAGCACGACCGGGTACCGGCCGAAGTAGGGGCGGGTGGTGGACGCGTCCATCTCCGGTGGGTCGTCGGGGTCGGGGCGGGCGCCGTGGTCGAACAGCACCTGCACCGCCTCTGGGACGAGCCCGAAGACGTGCTCGTCGAGCGAGCCGTCGTCGGGGTGGAAGATCAGCCCGGCGGCCAGATCCTGGCCGATGCACGCGTGCATCCCCGATCCGAACGACAGCCCGTACGGTGGCACGCCGTCGGGGAGCTCGCGGCGCGGGTCGAACTCGTCCGCGGTGGGCCCGAAGACGACCGGGTCGCGGTTGACCGCCAGCAGGTCGATCACGACCTTGTCGCCCTTCGGGATCCGGCGGCCCGAGCGCAGCTCGACGTCCTCCAGCGCCCACCGCATGGCGACCGGGCTGGAGGGCTGCAACCGGACCGTCTCGTGCGTGCAGCGCTGCACGAACAGCCGGTCCGTGCGGACGGTCTCGGCGTCCTCGGGGTGGGCCTCCAACCACGTGAAGATGTGGTGGGCGACCCGCGTGAACGCGGTGGCCGACGTGTGCGCCCCGGCCAGCAGGTAGAACGCGACCTCGCGCACGATCACGTCGTGGGGCAGGTGCAGGTCGTCCTGGTTGACCATCAAGATGCTGAGCACGTCGCGGGGCGGCTCGTCGCCGGCGTCGATGATCGCCTGCCGACGGGCCATCGACGGTTGCACGAACTCGGCGTCGAACGCCGCCAGCTTCTCGGCGACCTCGGCCCGCTTGGCGTCCTGGTCGCCGGTGTAGTGGGCGAGCGTGGCGCCCTCGATGAAGCGCATCAGGTAGTCGTAGAGGTGGCGCGTCTCCTCGGGCGTGCCGAGCGGTCGGTCGACGCCGGCGGTGAGCGCGGCGAGGTTCATCATCAGCTGGTGGCCGAGATCGACCAGCTCGGCCCGCCCGGCCTCGAGGTACGGCGCGTACGTCTCGGCGATGATCGGCGGGAACAGCTCGCGCTCGTACAGCTCGAACGTCTCGCGGCGGAACAACCGGTTCTCGAGCCGGCGTCGGTCGCGGTGCTCGGCGCCGTGCAGGTTGACGAGCACGTCGCCCATCACCACCTCCCCGGCGTCGTACAGCGCCTGTCGGAGCGCCTTCTGCCGGTACGCGTCGCGCGCCTCGTCCCACGTCGTGATCGTGTGGACCTCCGGCGCGGCGGTCCCGGTCGTCGTCTCGGTCATCTCGACCCCCCTCGTCGATGTCGTGTGCGGATGTTCATGCGCTGGTGACCCCCAGGCTCAAGCCGCCGTCGACGGTGAGCACCGAACCGGTGGTCCACTCGGCGCGGACCAGGTACTCGACCGCTTCGGCGACCTCGGCGGTGGTGCCGATCCGCCCGAGCGCGTGCGCCGGTCCGAGGTCCTCGAGGCGCCGTCGGGCCGTCTCGTCGTCGAACAGGCCGGCGCGCTGGTTGATCTCGGTGAACACGCCGCCCGGGCGCACGCACGAGACGCGCACCTCGTCGGGACCGAGCTCGGCCGCGAGCACCCCGGTCAGGGTCTCGACCGCGCCCTTGGTGGCCGCATAGGGCGACGCGCCGGGGAACGCCCGCTGCGAGTGCACCGACCCGATGAACACGACCGCGCCCCTCGACTCGCGCAGGTGCGGCAGTGCCGCCTGGGTGAGCATCACCGCGCCGACGACGTTCGAGTGGAACAGCGCGAGCAGTTCCGTCTCGTCGAGCTCGGCGAGGGGGCCGCGGTACATGTTGCCGGCGTTGTTCACCAGCGCATCGAGGCGCCCGTCGCCGTGCTCGACGGCCGCTGCGACCATCGCCGTCCGGTCGGCGGGCACCGTCACGTCGCCGACGACGGCTCGGCACGCCTCGCCGATCGATCCCGCGACGGCGTCGATGCGGTCCGGGCGTCGCCCCGAGATCGTGACCCGGGCCCCCGCCGCGGCGAGGTGGCGGGCGATCCCCTCGCCGATGCCGGAGCCGCCACCGGTGACGAGCACGGACATCGCGTCGATCGGACGCATCAGCAGGCCCCCGCCACCCAGTCGACCGCGCCGCGGATCAGCCGCACGTGGTCCTGCTGGTTGAGCGATCGGGCGTCGTGCCCCAACCCGTCGTACACGACCCGACCCTCCCCGAAGCGGTGCGCCCACGCGATCGGCTGGAGCTCGTCGTCGGCGGTCCGCCGGGCGTGGGCCAGGGGGTCGATGCCGGGCCGCAGTTCGAGGTCGCCGTAGACCTCGTCCTCCACGAAGAACTCGGACGGGAGCGATGCCGTCACCGGATGTCGGTTGCCGCTCCGTTCGCCGACGACCACCGTGACCGACGCGGGCGGCGGGTGCGACGAGTGCCCCCACGACCACGCGCCTCCGAGCACGTCGCCCCACTCGGGCCAGTCGTCGAAGCAGATCGACGCGGTGTGGTTGCCGAACAACCCACCGCCGGCGGCGACGAAGTCGGAGATCGCCCGTCGGGTCGCCTCGGGCGTGTGGTACCCCCATCGGTCACGCCACGGCGCGTAGCGGTCGTCGAGCATCCGCCACCGCAGCGCGTTGATGGCGAGGACGTCGACGTCGTCGGATCCGAGGCGCTCCGCCGCGACGTCAGGATGGTCGAGCACGTCGACGATCTCGTGGCCGCCACCGGCGATGACCCACGTGAGGGCGGCGCCGAGCGCCGAGAAGTCGTGGGCGTGGTCGGGCCCGCCGGTGAGCACGAGGACGCGCGCCATCAGCCGTGCACTCCGCGGTCGCCCGCCCGACCGTGCCCCACGGTGTCGACCGACGTCGGGCGAGGCAGGTGGGCGATCACCGAGCCGGTCACGCCACCGTCGACCATCAGGTTCTGGCCCGTCACGTATCCGGCAGCGTCGGACGCCAGCCACAACACGGCCTCCGCGACGTCGTCGGCCGTGCCGAGTCGACCGAGCGGCACCTTGGACTCACGTGCGACACGGGTGGCCGGGTCGGCGTAGATCGGCGCCGACATGCCGGCGTCGATCAGCCCCGGGGCGACGGCGTTGACACGGATGCCGTGGGCGCCCCACTCGAGCGCCATCTGGGAGGTCAGCAGCGCGACGGCCGCCTTCGACGGCCCATAGGCACCGGCGTTCGGGCCGGCCGCCACGCCGTTCATCGAGGTGACGTTGACGATCGCGCCGGTCCGGCCGGCGGCGATCCAGCGGCGTGCGGCGGCTCGGGCCACGAGGAACGTGCCCGTCACGTTGACGTCGAGCACCGCCCGCCAGTCGGCGGCGGCGATGTCGACGAGCGGGGCGAAGCGGACGATGCCGGCGTTGTTGACGACCACATCGGGCGCGCCGAACGCGTCGACGACCCCCTCGACGACCTCCTCGTCGGCGACCGACGCGACGAACACGGCCGCGCCCGGCGGCGGAGCGTTCGGTTCGCGCACGTCGACGATGCCGACGCGGTAGCCCGCGGCGACGGCGCTCGCGGCGATCGTCGCACCGATGCCGGACGCGGCACCGGTCACGAGCAGCGATCGTCCCCCTGACACGGGCACGACCCTACCGAGCCTAGAGTGCAGGGGGAAGGGGGTAGTCGTGATTCGTCTAACGACGTATGCGGACGCGCGAGATGCGTACCGCCACAAGGAGCTTCGCCAGGCCCTCTACGACGAGGGTGAGGCGTTGATGGGCGGCGTCATCGTGAACCTGCACGGCGCCGAGCACCTCGCCCGGCGCCGGCTCGAGAACCGCCTGTTCCGGCGCGACACGTTCGCCTGGTACGAGGCCGAGGTGATCCCCGACATCATCGGCCGGGTGATCGCCCCGGCGGTGGCGGCCGGCCGCGGCGACCTCCTCCCGCTGGCGCGTCGCACGATGCTGACGCTGTCGCTGGGCGTCGCCGGCGTGGATCGACCGGAGGGAACCGATGCCGAGCTCGACCGCCTGTACGCGTTGATGGACCGGCTCGCCCGGGCCTCGACCGTCGCCCACGCGACGGGAGACAAGGCCGCGATCGTCGCCGACGGGAACGCCGCGCTGGCCGAGTTCGTCGCCACGTACTTCGAGCCGTCGCGTGCCCGCCGGCTCGAGTTGGTCGCCGCGCACCAGCGGGGTGAGATCGACGACGCGGACCTCCCGCGTGACGTGCTCACCACCCTGCTGCGCAACCAGGACCGGCTCGAGCTGCCCGTCGACGTGGTCCAGCGCGAGATCGCCTACTTCCCGTGGGTCGGGTCGCACTCGACGTCGAACCAGTTCGTGCACGCCATGCACCATGTGTTCACCTGGCTCGACGAGCACCCCGACGAGCGCCGGCTGCTCGCCGCGGACGCCGTCGCACGCCAGCGCTTCGTGCACGAGTCGCTCCGGCTGCACCCGGCCAGCCCGGTGTCGATGCGCCACGTACTGGAACCGGTGACGTTGCGCTCGGGCATCGAGCTCCCGGTCGGCGAGCTGGTCGCGATCGACCTCGTCGCGGCGAACCGCGACCCCGCCGTGTTCGGGCCCGACGCCGACCGCTTCGACCCGCATCGTGAGCTGCCCGACGACGTCGCCCCGTGGGGTCTCAGCTTCGGCCACGGGGTGCACGCCTGCCTCGGCCAGGAGCTCGCCGGCGGCCTCGAGCCCGCCCCGGATCCCGACCCGGCGTCGGCCCACTTGTCCAACCACCTGCTCGGATCGATCACCGTGATGGCCGGCACGCTCCTCGCCGAGGGCGCCCGCCCGGATCCCGACCGACCGCCCGAGCGCGATCCCGCCACCACCCGCGACGTCTTC
>SKSP01000149.1 GCA_007122945.1 Ilumatobacteraceae bacterium
ACTCACTCGACGACGGTGCGGACGTCGAACCGGGTGACGGGATCTGCGCGACCGAGATCGGCATGTGCACGCTGCGGGCGGCCGTCGAGGAAGCGAACGCGCTCGGCGGCTCGCACGAGGTGGTGCTCGGAGCGGGCGTGCACCAGGTCGGGCCTGGAGCATCGTTCACGATCGAGGTGACGGGCGACATCTCGATCACCGGTGCCGGTCGGAGCGAGACGACAATCTCCCAGCACGGTCAGGACTGGGGTTCGATCTTTCGCGTGTTGGAAGGCGCGTCGCTGTCGCTGTCGTCGCTCACGCTCACTCAGGAAGATGGTGAGAACCGCTGGATCGAGGGGGTCGTGCTCGGGCGAGACGGTGCGTCGTTCGTCGCCGACGACGTGTTGTTCGCAGGTCTGCAATCTGCCGGTGTCGCGGCCTGGCAGACCGGACTCGGCGCGCCGTCCGACGTCGACGTGCGGATCGCCGACTCGGCGTTCGAGCCACGATCGAGCGGTTACGACGTGTTCGTCCACTCACCCGGTGGCTCCACGGTCGAGCTGGTGCGCAACCGGCACGTCGACGATCACCGTCGGACCCCGCTGTTCGTGGCCGGCGAGACCGGAGGGCCGGGTGGCAACTCGTTGCGGATCATCGACTCGCTGCTGACGACCGAGGACGACTGGTGGGACGGGCTCCAGGCGTACGGGGGTTGGGACGTCGAGATCCTCGGGACGACGATCTCTGGTTTCGGATCGAACATCCGCCACGACGGCGGCTCGCTCCTCGTCAGCGACAGCGCGATCGACGATGCCGCGTCGATCGGCATCGTCGCCTGGGGTGGCGCCAGCATCACCGTCGAGCGCAGCGTGATGACGGGCAACGGGAGCGCGATCGACCTCGTCGGTTCGTTGCGGGTGGTCGACTCGACGATCGCGAACAACGGAAGTGGCATCGATCAGGGGTTCACGGGGAGCACCCCGGCCGAGGTCGTCAACTCGACGATCTCGGGGAACTTCTACAGGGGAGTCAACCTCGCGCCGGGTTCGACGCTGACGAACGTGACGATCGTCGGCAACGGCCACGGACCGCCGGGCGACGTCGGCTGGGACGGTGAGGGCCTGTCGTTCCCGTCGTCGGGTGGCGAGCCGGTCGAGTTCACGATGCGCAACACCGTGATCGCACACAACGGCATCGACTGCGTCGGGTGGGGTTCGCACCACATCGACGGCGGCCACAACGCGGACGGCGACGGCACCTGCGGGTTCGACTCGCCGGGCGACCAGAGCGGGATCGACCCGATGCTCGGGCCACTCGCCGACAACGGGGGTCCGACGCCGACGCACCTACCGATGCCCGGAAGCCCGTTGATCGACGCCGGCGACGACGACACCTGCCCGGCGACCGATCAGCGTGGCGGCATCCGGCCGGTCGACGGCACCGGCGACGGGATCGCGCGCTGCGACGTCGGCGCGGTCGAGGCGGGAGCCGACGTCGTCGCCCGCACGACCGTCGCCTGGAGCGGTTCGCCCGCACGGCGGGGGATGCTGCGCCCCGACGAGCCCGTGATCGTCACGGCGACGTCACAGCCGGGCGGTCAGGCGACCGCGTCGATCGTCGTGGATTCCTGGTACCCGGGAGCCGACGTCGACGAGCCGTTGCTCGATGCGGCGACGCCGGCCACCGTCGACGTCCCGCTGGAGGAGGTCTCGGCCGGCACGTACCGAGGAGAGCTGTCGTTGCACGGGATCGCACGCATCTCGTCGATCGACGCCGAGGTCGCGCTCGACGGTTCGGAGCTGCAAGGGTCGGCCCAGACCGGGTTGCCGGTGACGGTCGCCGGGGCGCTCGACCTCGACACTGCGCTCGGCGTCCCCGCCTGGATGCTGCCGCTCGGTCGAACCGTCGTCGGGAGTCCGTCGACCGGCGACGGCGACTCGCTCGTGGCACCCGTCGAGGGCACCGTTCGCACCCGTTGGCTGCTCCCCGGCGAGGGGTACGAGGTGCAGGTCGTCGATACCCAGCAGCGTCGCGTGGCCGAGCCCGTCGGGCCGACCCAGGTGCGTGGCGGACTGGTGGTGCCGGTGGAGGTGGCGCCGGACGTGTTCCCGCACGTCCCGTTGTCGGTGCTGGTCCAGGATGCGAACGAGGAACCGCGAGCGGGGGTGAAGGTGACGGTGACCGACCTGGTGACGGGCGACGAGATCGCCAAGCGGACGACGGGACCGGACGGCGTGGTGGAGGCCGTCGCCCGGGGTGACACGGTGGCGATCGCGCTCGATCCACTGGACACGCCGTACCTCCCCGTCGACGACGTCATCGAGCTCAGCGAGCTCGACCAGGAGGTCGTGGTCGAGCTCGGCGCGGCCCTCCCGACGGCGGTCGTCTCCGGCGTGGTCGACCACCCGCAGCGTCCACCCGTGCCCGGTGCTCGTGTGACGTTCAGCTCGAAGGTCGGGAATCGGACGTTCACGACCGCGACGCGTACGACTTCCGATGGCACGTACTCCGCGGTCGTGTTCCAGGGCGACGTCACCGTGGCGGTCGACGAGCCGCGCGCGGGCCGGGCCGAGGAGACCGTGGCCGTCACGGGAGACACCGTGGTCGATCTGATGTTGACCGGACCACTGCTGATCGACGTCGAGTTCGAGCTGCTGACCCGCTACGCCGAACAGCCGGCGCCCATGGTGGCGCCCATCACCGGCATCGTCGGCTTCCACATGTCGCTGTTCGTGCACTCGGGTCGGAACGAGCGGACCGGCGTCGGGGCGCCGAACGTCCAGGTCCCCGTGCACGCCGGTGAGACGTTGCAGTTCTGTGCCGACGGCCACAAGGTCGGCCTTCCGGCGGCGTGCGTCGACGTGGATGTCGACGTCGACCAGCAGACGGGGACGGCGTCGCTGCTGCTGGAGCAGGACGGCCGCATCCAAGGGGCGGTCGGGTGGCCGTCGGTCGAGATCGCTCCCGACGTCGGGTCCTACCGACCCGAGGTGGTGATCACGCTGTTCCGGGTGGAGGGCGGTCGCCTCGTCAAGGTGCGCGACTGGAGGCACCAGGGCACCGGGGACCCCGAGGCCGAGCAGTGGACGCGGGACTTCGCGATCCCCGTGTTCGAGCCGGGCGAGTACGAGGTCCGCTTCGAGGTCCACGACATCGTGCACATCTTCTGCGGTGAGCAGCCGTGGTTGATCCCGACCTGTGGGAACCAGTGGTGGGGCAGCAGGTACGCGAGTGTCCGTGCGACGGTCGAGACCGGCTCGGTGATCGACCTCGGAGTCATCCCGACGTCGCCCCGGGGAGCGGGGTTCGCCAGCGCCGACACCTTCACCTCGGTCAGCCCGACCGAGCTGCTCGCGGGTCAGACCGCGACCGCTCGCGTCTCGCTGCACAACACCTCCGATCAGCAGCTCACGGACGCACGGCTGCGGTTGGAGCTGCCACCGCAGACCGAGCTCGTCGCGGGCAGCGTCATGCTGCGTGGCGCTCCGGCGGCCCACGGCGTGGACGGTGGTGTCGTCGAGGTCCCCGTGGGCGATGTCGCGCCGGGCGAGGTGGTCGCAGCGACGGCCTGGGTCGCGCTGGCCGACGACTTCGAAGCGCCCGGTTTGTCGGTGATCGGGAGTGTCGCCGTCGGTGGCGTCACGACCGAGCTGGGTGTAGGTGCGGCTGCGGTCCGCCGGCTCACGCTCGACGCGGTCAACCTCACCTCGCAGCTCACCGTCCCCGTGTGGGGCCGAGCGATCCCGGGCGGTGTGGTCGAGGTGACCCTCGACGGCGTCCCGGCCGCGACCGCGATGGCGTCGCCGGGCGGGCTCTGGAGCGCTGTCGTCACGCTGCCGGAGGTGCCGCTTCCCCGTCGCTTCTCGCTGCAGGCCGAGGCAGACGGGCCCGACGGGCCGATCCGAAGTGAGGTCCAGCGGGTGACGTACGACCCGTCCCTCCCGACGTTGCGCAAGGTCGAGCTGCACCAGAGCAGCGGTCGCCTGGTCACCATCGACCCCGCTCAGGGCGTGGCGCTGTTCCCGTACACCTACTGGGCGTTCGAGCCCATCCTCCTGGACCTCGATTTCGACGAACCGCATCGGGTCGAGCCGCCGACGGTCTGGGTGGGGAGCGCGACCGCGGACGCGACCTACGACCCATCGACGGGACTGTGGCGAGCTGCCGTCCACCCGACGGGAAGCCAACTGGGCGATGTGCGCATCGCGTGGGAACCCGTCCAGTACGAGATCGACCTCGCCCCGGCCGAGCCGGTGCAACCACCCACCGACGCGCAGGTGCGCGCCTACCTCCCACCGACGCTCGCGACGTTCTCCCGGGTCGAGCTGATCGACGACACGGTGGGGGCTCCGGCCGTCGAGATCGACTTCCCCGACTTCCCGGACGAGCAGGGCGCGGCAGCGATCACGACGCTGTCGATCGACACCGAGGAGGTCGACTACGAACCGACCGCCGACGATCTGGAAATGGAGGGAGCGTCCGGTGTCGCGTTGTGGGCTCTCCAACTGGAGCGTCGGCTGGGGTCCGATGGTGAGCCGGAGATCGAGATTTCGTTCGTCATCCCACGGTCGGCCCTGAACACCCAGTCCTTCGATGGGGCCATCGTCGGGATGAGGGCGACTCCACAGAGCGTCGGTGGGACGACCGCGTCGTTCCTCGCCAGGATCCGGTGGCAACCCAGTGGGCTCGAGGCGGCCTGGATGGCCTCGTCAGCTGTGAACGACATCGACAGCGCGATCGGCTCCGCAGACTTCCTGCGACAGCTCGAGGGCCTGCTCGACTCGGTCGAACGGCGGTGTGACCCCACGTGGGCTGCGACGTATCGGTCCCAGATCGACGACCTCCAGAACCAATACCTCCTGTCGAATGCCCTGACCGTCGCGCTGTTGATCGGTGGCCTCGTCCTGGCGCCCGAGACCCTCGGTCTCGGGACCCTGGCGGCCGCCGCGTTGGCCGAGGCGATCAACCAGTCGGTGTCGGCTGGTCTGGACGCCTTGCTCGACCAGGTCCGGGGTGGGATCGACGTCACCTGTGAGCCGGAGCCGACGTCGGAGCCGGAGACCGAGATGGTCGACTACTGCCCGCCCGAGGGGAACCTGGTCCCCGCGGCACTCGGTGGGCCGTTCTGCATGAAGATCGCGAAGCCGAAGTGGATCCACGACCCGAGCGGCTACGTGTACGACGTGTTCGAGGACAACCGCCTGGAGGGGGTGACCGCGACGGTCCAGCACGCCCCGTCCCCGGACGGGCCGTGGACGATCTGGGACGCCGAGTGGTACCTCCAGGAGAACCCGCTCTTCACCGACGCCGACGGGCGCTACGGCTGGGACGTCCCCGAGGGTTGGTGGCGGGTCCGGTGGGACCTCGACGGCTACGAGACCGCGTACAGCGACGCGCTCGAGGTGCTCCCGCCGCACTTCGACGTCAACGCCGGGCTCCGCAACCTCGCGGTTCCCGACGTGGCCGAGATCCGGGCGTGGGGCGGCCGTACCGCCATCGACGTCGAGTTCGACCTGTGGATGGACGCCGCGACGTTCCACGCCGGCAACGTCGAGCTCCGCGACTCGTCGGACGACCTCGTCGACGCCACCGCCGTTCCCGTCGACGTGGCCGTCGCCGCATCGGGGAGCGACGTGGCGACCGTGTTGTCCGTCGACGTCGGCCGTGCGCTCGAGACGGGTGAGTCCTTCTCGTTGGTCCTCGATCGCATGATGGCGAGCGCGGGTGACGTGACGCTCGGCGACGACGTCGTCATCGAGATCACCGTCGTCGATCCGCCTCCCGAGGCGCAGGTCATCTCGTTCGCGCCGCTCGCCGACGTGACGTACGGCTCGGCGCCTCGGGCGCTCGACGTCTCCGCGACGTCGGGGCTGCCGGTGATCGTCGCGGCGCTGGGTCCGTGCGCGATCCAGGCCGGGAAGGTGGCGGTCACCGGCGTCGGAACGTGCCAGCTCACGGCATCGCAGCCCGGGGACGACGACTGGCTGCCAGCCGATCCGGTGGACGTGTCGTTCTCGGTCTTGCCGGCGTCGTTGACGGTGCGTGCGAACGACGTCACGAGCACGGTCGGCGACGTGCCCCCGGTGTACGGGGCGACGGCGACGGGCCTCGTCGGTGGCGACACGCTGGCATCACTCGGCGCGATGACGTGCGTGAGCAGCGCTCCGGTGCACTCGGGGCAGCTCTCGACACCGGGGACCTTCACCATTGCGTGCTCGGGGTTGAGCGCCCCGAACTACGTGGTCAGCTATCAGTCGGGATCGCACGTGGTGACGGCCGCAGCTCCGGTCGAGCCGCCGCCATCGGGCAACCCGCCGTCGACCCCCGCGCCGTCGGCGCCTCCCACGACGACCGAACCAGCCGCCATCGACGTCGTGCCGCTCCAGCCGGCACGCCTGCTCGACACCCGGTCACCACTCTCCACGATCGACGGCGAGAGCGCCGGCGACGGCGTGCGTCCCGCCGGCTCGGTCACCGTCGTCAGGGTCGCGGGCCGTGGTGGGGTTCCTGCGGACGCGGCCGCCGCCGTGTTCAACCTGACGGTGGTCGAGCCGGAGGATCCCGGCTACGCCAGCGTCTACCCGTGCGGGCAACCGGTCCCGAACGCCTCGAACGTCAACTTCCTCGCCGGTGTGACGGTGCCCAACGCCGTGGTCACGAAGTTGGGTGCGGACGGGACGGTGTGCGTGTTCACCTCGGCGGCCGCCCAGTTGCTGATCGACGTGAATGCGTACATCCCGTCCGGATCGGCGATCGAGACGCTCCCACCCGCCCGCCTGCTCGACACGCGTTCACCACTGTCCACGATCGACGGCGAGAGCGCCGGCGACGGCGTGCGTCCCGCCGGCTCGGTCACCGTGGTGCCGGTCGCGGGTCGTGGCGGGGTTTCCCCGGGCGCCGTGGCTGCAGTCCTGAACGTCACGATTGTCGATCCTGCCGACGACGGGTATGCGACGGTGTTCCCGTGCGGCGAGCCGGTGCCGAACGCGTCGAACCTGAACTTCCGCGCGGGGGTGTCGGTCGCCAACTCCGCCGCCGTCGCGCGGCTCGGCGCGGACGGCGCCGTGTGCGTGTTCACGTCGTCCGACACCCACCTGTTGGCCGACCTCAACGGTCAGATCGCCACGGCGGCGGGGATCGAGGCGCTCTCTCCGGCCCGCCTGTACGACTCCCGCGGTCCCGGCGCGACGATCGACGGCGCCCAGTCGGGCGACGGTGTCCGCTCCGCCGGCTCGGTCACCCAGGTGCAGGTGGCCGGACGCGGCGGCGTGGCACCCGACGCCGTTGCCGCCGTGTTGAACGTGACGGCCGTCGAACCCGGTGACGCCGGGTACGCGAGCGTGTTCCCCTGCGACCTGGACGTGCCGAACGCGTCGAACCTCAACTTCCTGGCCGGCGCGGCAACGC
>SKSP01000218.1 GCA_007122945.1 Ilumatobacteraceae bacterium
CTCGACGCGGCGCTGATCGACGCCGCTGCCGAGGCCGGTGCCGAGCTGCGGTGGGAGACCGCCGGCGAGCCCGTGCTCGACGACGTCGGCCGGGTCGTCGGCCTCCGCGCCGGCGACGAGTCGGTGCGCGCGGACCTGGTGGTCGCGGCGACCGGCGCCCCGGGCAAGGTGGCCCGGATGCTGGGCGCCGAGCGGGTCGCCGACGAGCCGTTCGGGCTCGCCATCCGGGCGTACGTCGAGAGCCCCCGGCACGCCGACCGGCACCTCGAGGCGTGCCTCACCCTGACCGACGAGACCGGGACGGCGGTGCCCGGTTACGGCTGGATGTTCCCGGCCGGTGACGGCACCGTCAACATCGGCGTCGGCGCCCTCTCCACGATGAAGAGCTTCAAACAGCTCAACTTGAACTCGCTGCTCGACAGCTACCGAGCGTTGGTGTCGGACTCCTGGGGTGTGGGGCCGTACCTCGACCGGCCGCGGGCGTGGCGGTTGCCGATGAGCACCGTGCGTCGGCACGGACCGGGCTGGGTCGCGATCGGCGACGCCGCCGGGCTGGTGAACCCGATGAACGGCGAGGGCATCGACTACGGCCTCGAGTCCGGGATGCTCGCCGCCGAGCTGTTCCTCGACGATCCCGCCACGGCGCCGGCCCGGTACGACGTCGAGATCGGCGAGCGGTTCGACCGCTTCTTGCGCACCGGTCGCCGGTTCGCCTTCCTGATCGGCCACCCGTGGATCCTCCGGTCGGGCCTGCGGGTGGCGGTCGGCACCGATGCCGTCGCCAAGATCACGTTGCAGGTGATGGGCAACCTCGTCGACTCGGCGACGCCCGGTGCCGCCGGTCGGGTGCTGCGCCTCGCCGACCGCGGGCTCGCCGTCGCCGATCCGTTGCTGCGTCGCACGCGCGCCGCTGCCTGAGCCGCGACCCGTGGAGCGCCCGACGGCTACCGTGCGCCACGTGGCGAGCGAGCGCATCGGCTTCGGCATCGACATCGGGGGGACCGGGATGAAGGCCGCCCCGGTCGACCTCACGACCGGTGAGCTCGCCGCCGACCGGTACCGCATCGACACGCCCCGACCGGCCGAGCCGGCGGCGATGGCCGAGATCGTCGTCGAGCTGGTGCGTCACTTCGACTGGACGGGCCCGGTCGGTGTGGCCCTGCCGACCATCGTCCGCAACGGCGTCGTGCGCAGCGCGGCGAACATCTCCGACACCTGGATCGGTGTCGACGCCGACGCGCTGTTCACCGGGCTGCTCGGCCAGGAGGTCGCCGTGCTGAACGACGCCGACGCCGCCGGCGTGGCCGAGATGCGTTACGGAGCCGGTCGCGGTCGTGACGGTGTCGTCATCGTGCTCACGTTCGGGACCGGCATCGGCTCGGGGTTCTTCGTCGACGGTCGGCTCGCCGCCAACAGCGAGCTGGGCCACCTCGAGATCGACGGGTTCGACGCCGAGGTCCGGGCGGCGGCGAGCGCCCGCCAGCGCGAGAACCTGTCGTGGGACGACTGGGCCACCGAGCGGGTGCAGCGCTATCTCGACGTCGTCGTGGCCCTGTTCTCGCCGGCGCTCGTCATCGTCGGTGGCGGTGCCAGCAAGAAGCCGGACCGGTGGGTGCCGTTGCTCGACGTCGACACCGAGATCGCGGTCGCGTCGATGGCGAACAACGCCGGCATCGTCGGCGCCGCGCTGATGGCCCCGGGTGGGCCGGGCGCGTCAGGCGCGCTCGTCGACTGATGCATCGCCCGCCGGTTCGCCCACCGGGTCGTCCGCCGCGCGGCGTACCGATCGTCGTCGCCACTCGCGCCCGAACAGCACCGCGAACGTGATCAACGTCAGCGGCACCACGAATCCGATCATCGCCGCCCCGTAGCCGGTGCGCAGCGGGTGGTCGGTCGCATCGAGCACGAGCCACGCGAGATAGGCGCCGTAGAAGGCCAGGAACACGGCGCCCTCCCATCGGTCGAGCGCGTAGCCGGTGAAGAACAGCGGGAGGCAGGCGACCGAGGCGGCGATCATCACCGGTAGGTCGATCGTCAGCGCGCCGTCGGGGATCGGGATCCCGCTCGGGGCGACCATCGCCGTCACGCCGAGCACGGCGAGCAGGTTGAACAGGTTCGAGCCGATGGCGTTGCCGACGGCGATGTCGCGCTCGCCGCGCGCGGCGGCGAGGATGGACGTCGCGATCTCGGGCAGCGACGTCCCCACGGCGACGACGGTGAGCCCGATCACGAGCTGGCTGACGCCGAGCGACTCGGCGATGTCGGTCGCCGCGACCACGAGCGCCTGCGAGCCGACCACGAGCAGGGCGAGGCCCCCGAGCACGAACCCGACGTCGGTGAACGGCGACGTGGCGCGCAGCTTCTCGTGACGGAGCGCCTCGGCGTACTCGACGACGATCGAGGTGGACGAGTCGCGGATCGCGCCGAGCACCGTCCACACGAGATAGGCGGCGAGCAGGGCGAGCAGGACCAATCCCTCGCCGCGGCCGATCGTGCCGTTCAGGCCGAGCACCAGCACGAGCACCGACACCCCGATCACGATCGGGACGTCGATCCGCACGATGCGCTGTGCCACCGCCAGGCTCCCGCCGACGAGCGCCGACAGCCCGAGTACGAGCAGGACGTTGGCGATGTTGCTCCCGACCACGTTGCCGAGCGCGATGTCGGCCTCGTCCGCGAACGTCGCGCCGACGCTCACCGCGAGCTCGGGCGCACTCGTGCCGAACGCGACGACGGTCAACCCGATCACGATCGGCGACATCCCGGTGCGCGCGGCGAGCCGGGCGGCGCCACGGACGAGGGCCTCAGCCCCTCCGACGAGGGCGACGACGCCGACCGCGAACAGCACGACGGTGAGCGGTGTCATGCCGACGCCCGTTCGTCGCGTCCGCGGTCGTCGTGGTCGCTCGCATCCCGGTCGTGGCGGCGGGATCGGATCCGGGTGCGGCCCGCGATGATCATCTCGCGGGTGATCCGTCCCGGCGCGCGCACCACGTCGTGGCGATGGGCGATCACGCCGTTGATCTCGGCGCCGAGGAGGAGCACGAGGCTGACGAGCCACAGCCATGTGAACCCCAGCAGCAGACCGCCGATCGTGCCGACGATCTGGTTGCCCGTGCCGGCGATCTGCACGTACCACCCGAACCCGATCGTCATCACGAGCCAGCCGAGGGCGGTGAACATGGCGCCCGGGAGGTCGTAGTACCACGGGGTCCGGTGGTGCGGTCCGACGTGGTACACGGCGCCCGCCCACGCGACCAGCACGACGAACGCACCGACCGAGCCGACCCAGGTCGGCACCCCGACGGACCGGAGGGCGAGCCACCCGGCGATGCTGCCGACCATCGTGACGATCGTGCCGAGCGCCAACGCGACGGCGATGATCCGCGTGCTGAGGAACGACCGTCGGTCGACCACGCTGTACGCCGTGTCGAGCGCGCGCAGGAGGCCGCCGAAGCCGCGCGCGATCGTGACGATGGCAACCGCGATCGAGAGGCTCAGCAGCCCGGTGCGCTGCACGAACAGGTCCTCGACGTTGCGCCGGACCGCGGCGGACTCGGTGGCGAACGCCGTCTCGAGGAGACCGACGATCGCGTCCTGGAGTGCTCGCGACGTGTCCGGGCCGAGGAACGACGCCGAGGCGACGGCGGCCAGCATCGCGGCCGGGAGGCTGAGCAGCAACCAGAAGGTCACGCCCGCGGCGACGTCGAGCAGACGGTCGTGACGGACCTCGTTGACGACGTCGACCACGAACCTCCACGTCGCGTGGAGTGGGCGCGGTCGGCTCATCGCCGTCCACTCTACGAAGCGGACGTCCACTCGCCGTGGGTTCCGCGTGCGGCGCAGCGTGCGCTCGTCAGCCGAGCGCGGCCAGGCGCTCGGCGAGCTCCGCCCGGTAGTCGGCGGCGCGCCGCAGCTTCAGCGACTCGAAGCCGCGCACCTGGTCGGGGAGCTCGGCGATCGCCGTCAGCTCGGCGTGGTCGTCGGGCGTCAGTCGCTCGCAGAGCCGATCGACGGCGTCGAGGTACTCGGGGATCATCGCCCGCTCGACACGGCGGACCGCGTCCCAGCGGAACGGGTCGAGGGGGGTGTTGCGGAGGCCCTTGGCGGCGCGGAGCAGACGCATCGTCGGCCGGGCCGTCCTCCGGAGCTTCAGCTTGCGCTGCATCCCGAGCCGGCGCAGCATCGGCGGGTGCAGGTGCAGCGTGACCTTGGTGCGCGGACCGCCGACCGCCTCGTAGCCGGCGCGTGACTCCTCGAGCAGCAGCAGGCGGGCGACCTCGTACTCGTCCTTGTAGGTCATCAGCTTGTGGAGGTTCCGGGCGACGGTGGTGGTGAACGACTCGCCGAACGTCGTGCCGTCGGGGTCGATCGCCCGCTCCGCGTCTCGGGCGCGGTCGACGGCGCGGCGGAAACGACGGGCGTGGCGCTCCGAGCGGGAGTCGGCGAGGTCGTCGGCGAGGCGGTCGATCAGCTCGTCGACCGTCTCGACCGGTGGTGCGGTGGCCACCCCGGCGGCGCGGTGGACCTCGTCGGGTTCGACCGCCCAGCGACGGCCCCAACGGAATGCCGCGAGGTTGCGTTCGACGGCGACGCCGTTGAGCTCGATCGCCCGCTCGATCGACGCCGGGTCGACCGGGACGGCGCCGGCCTGCACGGCGACGCCGAGCGTGAGGACGTTCGCCGTGGTGGACCCGCCGAACAACCCGTCGGTGATCGCCGCGGCGTCGAGGTAGCGGTTCTCGTCGGGCCGCGACACCTCGTCCATCCGGGCCCGCAGGTCGTCGATCGACGGGAACGGCGTGTCGGGGTGGGTGACCATCTCGCCGGTCGGCACGGCGGTCGTCGCCGCCACGACCACGGTGCGGTCGGGTGCGGCACCGGCGCGGTGTGTGTCGGACGCCGCGACGAGCAGGTCGAAGCCGAGCAGGCAGTCCACTCCGGCGGCGGTGGCGTGGTTCGACGCCGTGGGTTCGCCGGTCGTGATCCGCAGGTCGCTGACGACCGGCCCGGCCTTCTGCGACAGTCCGGTCTGGTCGAGGCCGCGCACCGATCGACCGTCGAGCATCGCGGCGGTGCCGAGGATCTGGCTGACCGTGACCACCCCGGTGCCGCCGATGCCCGAGAGCCGAACGGTGAAGCGGTCGGGATCGACGATCGGGGTCGGGACCGGGAGGTCGTCGGTCGCGACGGCGTCGTTGGCGGCGCGCGCCTTGGCCCGGCGCTTCGCCGCGCGGGAGTCGTCGTCGGCCACCGTCACGGTGGCGAACGACGGGCAGTCGCCGCGCAGGCATGACAGGTCGAAGTTGCAGCTCGTCTGGTGGATGTGGGTCTTGCGCCCCCACGGCGTGTCGAGAGGCTGCACCGACAGGCAGTTGCTCACGTCGCCGCAGTCCCCGCAGCCCTCGCACACCCGCTCGTTGATGACGACCCGGAAGCCGGGCGTCGGCAGCAGGCCGCGGCTGCGGGCCCGCCGGTTCTCCGCCGCGCACGCCTGATCGTGCAGCAGGACGGTGGTGCCGGCGATCGCGGCGAGCGTGCGCTCGGCCTCGGCGTAGCGGGTGCGGTCCCACACGTCGACCCCGGCGGGGAACGTGTCCGGCCCGTACCGGGTCACGTCGTCGGAGGTCACGATGACCCGGCTGACGCCCTCGAGCAGGAGCATGCGCACGATGTCGCCGACGCCGCGCTGGCCGGCCGGGTCCTGCCCGCCGGTCATCGCGACGGTGCCGTTGTGGAGCAGCTTGTAGGTGATGTCGACGCCCGACGCGACCGCGGCCCGGATGGCGAGCGAACCCGAGTGGAAGAACGTCCCGTCGCCGAGGTTCTGGACCATGTGGTCGCGCTCGACGAACGGGGCGATGCCGATCCACTGGGCGCCCTCGCCGCCCATCGCCGTCAGCCCGATCAGGTTCCCGATCCGCTCGGGGTCCATCAGGGCGACCATCGCGTGGCAGCCGATGCCGCCGCCGACCAGCGTGTCGGCGTCGGCCCGGGTGCTCGTGTTGTGGGGGCACCCGCTGCAGTAGTATGGCGCCCGGTTGACGGTGAGCGGGATGCGCGAGCGGCGGGGCGGCTCGGGGAGCGGTCGGAGGCGGTCGGCGACGCGGGTGCCGAGGCGTCGGTGCAGCGGCTCGCGCAGGCGGTCCGCGTCGAGCGTCCCGAACCCCGGCACGAGCGGCCCGCCGTCGAGGTCGTTCCGGCCGGTGATCCGCGGTCGGTCGACGGCGTCGTACAGCGCTTCGCGGATCAGGCGCTCGAGGGTCGGGTTCTTCTCCTCGACGACGAGCACCTCGTCGAGCCCGTCGGCGAACTCGCGCACCTGGTGGGCGTCGACGGGCACCGGCATCAGCAGGTGGAACAGTCGGATGCCGGCGCGCCGCAGGTCGTCGTCGGTGGCGAACCCGAGCAGCTCGAGCGCCTCGCGGACCTCGTGGAACGTGTGCCCGCTGGCGGCGATGCCGATCCAGTCGTCGCCGCTGCGGACCGTGACCCGGTTCAGCCCGTTGATCACGCCGTAGCGGCGGACCAGCTCGGAGCGCACCTCGACGAACTCGCGCTCCATGTCGAGCGTGTACGGCGCGATCAGCCGGCCGCTCGGGTGGGGACGGAACGGCACACCGTCGAGGTGCATCACGGGCATCTCCGGGAGGATGCGATCGGGGTGCACGTCGATCGTGCCGGTCCCGTCGGCGACGGGGGTGACGATCTTCAGCCCGGCCCAGAGCCCGCTCGCCCGCGACAGGGCGATCGCGTGGCGGGCGAGGTCGAGCGCCTCTTGCACGTCGCCGGGGAACAGCACCGGCATGTGGAGGTCGACGAACGTGGCGTCGCTGGACGACGGCAGGGTGGAGGACTTGGCGACCGGGTCGTCGCCCACCACCGCGACGACGCCGCCGAGCGGGCTCGTGCCGGCGAACACGGCGTGGCGGATGGCGTCGCACGCCCGGTCGAGCCCGGGCGCCTTGCCGAACCACATCCCCATCACCCCGTCGTAGCGGTGGTCGGGGAGGGTGGCTGCGAGCTGGCTGCCCATCACGGCCGTCGCCGCGAGCTCCTCGTTGACACCGGGCTGGAACACGACCGGCAGGTCGGGCACGGTGCGCGCGGCACGCTGGACCTCGTCGCCGAACGCCGCCAGCGGCGACCCCTGGTAGCCCGACACGAACGCCGCCGTGTCGTGCCCGGCCCGACGGTCGATGCGCACCTGGTCGACCGGCAGTCGGGCGACCGCCTGCACCCCGGACGCGAACACGCGCCCGTCCTCCAGCCGGTACCGGTCTGCGATCTCGTACGTCGCGAGTGCCTCCGACACGTGATCTCCCCCGATCCTGGGCGTTCGGTTCTGACGATGTCTCGGTTCGC
>SKSP01000545.1 GCA_007122945.1 Ilumatobacteraceae bacterium
CAGCGACACAGAGTCGCTCGACCACCGACGCCAGGCGACCACGATCCGCACCCCAGCGACACAGAGTCGCTGAGTGCCGACATGCCCGGCAGCCAACGACACAGAGTCACCAGGCGGCCGGTGGACCTGGGCGATGGCGGCGGCCGGGGGTGGCGGCCGGGGGTGGTGGTCAGGGGGTCTGGTCAGGGGGTGTGGGGGGTGCGCGAGACCGAGGCGACGAACGTCTGGACGGCGGCGAGGTCGTTCGGCAGTGACACGGTCCGCTCGGGGCGCTCGAACAGGTCGGCGAGGTGGTCGGGCAGGGCCGGCCGCACGCCGGTGGCACGCTCGACGGCATCGGGGAACTTCGCCGGGTGCGCCGTCGCCGTCGTGACGATCGGGTGCGCGCCACCGAGCCGTCGGGCGGCGCCCACCCCGGTGGCGGTGTGCGGGTCGATCAGCATCCCGGTCTCGGCGTGCACGCGGGCGATCTCCTCGAGGGTCTCGTCGTCGTCGACGCGCGCCGCCCGGAACGACCCCTCGATCCACTCGCGTCGCTGGTCCGCCTCGACGTCGAGCCGGCCGGTCGAACGGAACCGCCGGAGCTGCTCGGCCGTCATCCCGCCGTCGCGCCCGTTCATCTCGAACAGCAGGCGCTCGAAGTTCGACGACACCTGGATGTCCATGCTCGGACTCAGCGTCGGGACGACGTCGCGGGTCGACATGTCACCGCCGGCCACGAAGCGCGTCAGGATGTCGTTCCGGTTCGACGCCACGACGAAGTCGGCGATCGGTGCCCCACAGCGACGGGCGATCCACCCGGCGAGGACGTTGCCGAAGTTCCCGGTCGGGACGCAGAACGTGACCGGCCCGGCGAGCGCGGTCGACGCCGTCACGTAGTACACGACCTGGGCCATCACCCGCGCCCAGTTGATCGAGTTGACCGCCGAGAGGTTCAACCGCTCGCGGAACCCGGCGTCGGCGAACATCGCCTTCACGAGGTCCTGGCAGTCGTCGAACGTGCCGTCGACCGCCACGGTGTGCACGTTGGGGCTGTCGACCGTCGTCATCTGGCGGCGTTGCACCTCGCTCGTGCGCCCGGCGGGGTAGAGGATCACGATGTCGAGGTGCTCGCAGCCGGCCACGCCGTCGATCGCGGCCGAGCCGGTGTCGCCACTCGTCGCGCCGACGATCGTCACGTGTCGGTCGCGCTCGCCGAGCACGTGGTCGAACAACCGGCCGACGAGCTGCAGGGCGACGTCCTTGAACGCCAGCGTCGGACCGTGGAAAAGCTCGAGCAGCCAGTGGTGGTGATCCACCTGGACGAGCGGGGTCACCGCCGGGTGGCGGAACGTCGCGTAGGACTCGTCACAGAGCCGGGCGAGGGTCGCGTCGTCGAGGTCGTCGCCGACGAACGGCGCCATCAACCGGGCCGCCGCGGCCGGATACGGCAGCCCCGAGATCGAACCGACGGGCAGCTCCGGCCACTCCGCCGGCACGTAGAGCCCGCCGTCGGGGGCGAGTCCGGCGAGCAGCACGTCGGCGAACCCGAGGTCGGGCGCCTCACCGCGGGTCGAGACGTACCTCATGCCGACCGCGCACTCACGTGATCACGCGCAACAGACCGCCGATGCGCCGCACGACGTCGAGGTCCCGCAGCTCGCGCACCGTCGCCTGGACGTCGGCCTCCCGGGCCTCGTGGGTGATGAACACCAGCCGGGCATCGGGGCCGATGCCTTCCTGCTCGGCGGCGCGGATGCTGACGTCGTGGCGGGCGAACACCCCGGTCACGGCGTGCAACACCCCAGGGCGGTCGGCCACCTCGAGACCGAGCAGGTACTCCGCGCTGGTCTCGTCGATCGGGCGGATCGGGAGCTGGGCGAACGAGCCGGCCGTGCCGTGGGTGCCCTTGCGCAGGTTGATCGCCGCGTCGATGACGTCGCCGAAGACGGCACTCGCGGTCGGCATCCCCCCGGCACCGCGGCCGTAGAACATGAGCGAGCCGACCGCATCACCCTCGACGAACACCGCGTTGTAGCTCTCGCGCACGCTCGCGAGCGGATGGTGCAGCGGCACCATCGCCGGGTGCACCCGAACGGCGACCTCGAGCGTCTCGGGGTCCTGCTCGGCGATCCCGAGCAGCTTCACCACGTAACCGAGTCGCTGGGCGACGGCGATGTCGCCCGCGGTGATCCCGCTGATCCCCTCGTGGTAGACGTCGCCGGCGACGACCTTGGCGCCGAACGCGATCGACGCCATGATCGCCGTCTTGGCCCCGGCGTCGTACCCCTCGACGTCGGCGGTCGGGTCGCGTTCGGCGTACCCGAGCCGCTGCGCCTCGGCGAGCGCGTCGCCGTAGTCGGCGCCCTCCTCGGTCATCTTCGTCAAGATGTAGTTGGTCGTTCCGTTGACGATGCCCATCACGCGGCGGACCGGTTCGCCCCGGAGGCTCTCGCGCAACGCCCGGATGAGCGGGATGCCGCCGGCGACGGCCGCTTCGAACAACAGATCGACGGCGTGTGCGTCGGCGGTGGCGAACAGCTCGGTGCCGACGTTCGCGAGCAGCTCCTTGTTCGCCGTGACGACCGGCTTCCCCGCGGTCAGCGCGGCGACGGTGAGCTCGCGGGCGGGCTCGATGCCGCCGATCACCTCCACCACGAGGTCGACGTCCGGGTCGGCGACGAGCCCGCGGGCATCTCGGGTCAGCACGCCGTCGGGGAGCTCGACGTCGCGGTCGCGCGCCATGTTCCGCACGGCGACCCGGGTGACCTCGAGGCGCACACCCGTGCGTTGTTCGACGGTGTCGGCCTGCTGCATCACGAGCTGCACGAACGCCGCGCCGACGTTGCCACACCCGAGCACACCGATGCGCACGGTCCCGGCGGCGTCGGGGGCCGGATGAGAGCTCGTCGCGTCGTCCACGACGGGCGAGGCTAACCGGACGTGGTCCGCGCCGAACAGGCCGATTCCTGCGACCGAGGGCTACTTTTCCCCCGATGCCCCCCAGCACCACCACCGAGACCACCAGCAGCCTGCGGCGGGCCGGCGACGGGTTCACCGGCCTCGTGGCGAAGGTCGGCGCCGACCAGTGGGACCTCCCGACCCCGTGTCCCGACTGGCCGGTCCGGCAACTCGTCGGCCACGTCGTGGCGTCCAGCGCGATGGCCACCGCCCTCGTCCGGGGCGCGAGCAGGAACGCGGCGATCGCGTTGCTGGGGGTCGACGAGCTCGGCGACGACCCGTTCGACGCGGTGTGTCGCGTCCTCGACGACCAGGCCCGCGCCTTCGACGACGTCGACCGGCCGCTCGCCGAACTCCGATGCGATCACCCGGCCGGCCCCATGTCCGCTCGTCAGCTGCTCGACTTCCGGGTCGGCGACCTCGTGGTCCACACGTGGGATCTCGCGGTGGCGATCAGCGCCGACACCGCGCTCGATCCGGACCTCGTCGAGGAGGTGTGGGGCGCCATGCGGCCGATGACGGCGTTCATCGGCCAGCTCGGCGTGTTCGGCGCCGGCCCGAGCGGCGCGCTCGACGACGAGGCCCCCCTGCAGGCCCGCCTGCTCGACCTCACGGGCCGCCGCCCCGGACGCCGCGTCTAGGGTCCCGGCGATGCAGGCACCCACGTTCGAGACGCTCCGCGTCACCGTCGACCCCGATCACCCCGTCGCCACCCTCGAACTGCACCGGCCCGACAAGCTCAACGCCCTCTCCCGCCAGCTGCTGTCCGAGCTGGTCGAGGCGTGCGCGTGGCTCGACCAGCAGCATGCGCTCAAGACGGTCGTCGTGCAGGGCGCCGGCAGGAGCTTCTCCGCCGGGTTCGACCTGGGCGACTTCTCCAACCCCGATCCCGACATGTCGCCGCGCGACGCGGCGGACCTCGGACGGCTGGCCACGGAGGCGCTCACCGACGTGCGTCAGCTGACCGTCGCCGCGGTGCACGGCCACTGCGTCGGAGGCGGCGTCGTCCTCGTCGGCGCGTGCGATCTGCGTATCGCCGCGGCCGATACGCGGTTCTCGATCCCCGAGGTCGACCTCGGCATCCCGCTCGCGTGGGGTGGGATCCCACGGCTCGTGCGCGAGATCGGACCGGCGCTCACGAAGGAGCTCGTGCTGACGTGTCGGCCGTTCGATGCCGAGGAGGCCCGATCGCTCGGGTTCGTCAACCGCGTGGTCCCCACCGACGACCCCGAGGCCGATCCCGACGGCGGCGCGGCGGCGCGGCGGGCCGCCACCGACCTGGCGCGCGAGCTGGCGTCCAAGGCCGGCTACTCGCTGCGCTCCACCAAGCAGCAGGTGAACGCGGCGACCGAGGAGCTCGTCGGTACCCGTCGCAACGCCGCCGATGCCGACGCCCTCGTCGTCGCGATGGGCGACCCCGAGTCGCGCGAGGTCTCCCGCCGGTACCTCGAACAGCGCACCCGCCGTTGACCCGCGACGGTCAGTCGATCGCCGCGGTGCGCCGTTCGGCGCGGGCGAGCTCGAGACACTCGAGCAGGTTGGTCCGGACGAAGGGCGGGAGGGTGTCGCCGTCGTTCTTCGCGAGCAACTCGTCGGCCACGGCCTGGACGACCTCGGCCACCGACGGGTTCTCGGGGTCGTGCTCCAGCTCGAGCAGCACCTCGCCGAGCGGCGCCTTGTCGGGCTTCTGACCGGCACCCACCGGCGAGTAGGTGTGCACGATCAGCAACCGCACGGCGGCGAGCTTCCACGACGACATCCGGTGACGCAGCTGACGCGCGTAGGTGCGGTAGTAGCCGAGGTGGAGGGATTCGTCGCGCCGCATCGGGGCGAGCAACGTGTCGGCGAGATCGTGCTGGTCGAGCTCCCGGCAGATCTCGGCCATCCGCGTGTAGGCGGCCATCGCCAACCGCTCGTTGATCGCCCCGATCGAGTGGTACGTGAGCGAGACCATCTCGTACGCGTTCGCCGACAGCCGGCCGAGCATCCCCGCGAGCCGGTTGTGGGGTGGCACGGTGTCGGACGGCCGGGCCTCGTAGGTCGGGAGACCGAGCCGCCGGAGCAGGATCTCGAGCGCCGTCCCGTGGCCGCGCTCGTCGGGCACCCACACCTCGAGGAACCGGCCGTCGTAGTCGTCGGTGGCGTACGGGAGCAGGGTCTCGATGCCGAGGTCGGCGACCTCGGCCTCGACGCGCTGCGAGTAACGGATCGACGCGGCCAGCCGGTCGGCCAACACGTCGACGGCGTCGAGACGGGCGACGGTCCGCTCCACGTCGTCGAGGTCGAGGGCGACCTTCGTCTCGAGCGCGCCGACGCGCCGCTCGAGCGCCTCGTTCGACTCGTCGACGAGCGCCGGGCGGCGGCCGACGCGGCGTCGTCCCGAGGCCGGACGGTCCGGAGTGGTCGGTGATGGCCCCTCCATGCCGCCCGTTTCTACCCCATCCGGCGGCCTCGGAAACGCACTCAGCCGACGTCGGTCGCCAGAAGGTCGTCGTAGGTCTCGCGTCGCACGACCACCCGGGCCGAGCCGTCGCGCACGAACACGACCGGCGGGCGGGTGATGCGGTTGTAGTTCGACCCCATCGACTGGCCGTACGCACCGGTCACGGGGGTGGCGAGCAGGTCGCCGACCGCGACGTCGGCAGGGAGGCGCGCCTCGAGCAGCAGCACGTCGCCGCTCTCGCAGTGCTTGCCGACCACCCGGTAACGGCCGTCACGCTCGGCGGTCGTCGCCCGGGGGAGGAACGCCTCGTAGCCCGACCCGTACAACACCGGGCGGGGGTTGTCGCTCATCCCGCCGTCGACGGCGAGGTAGGTGCGCACGCCGGGGATCGACTTCACGGTGCCGACGGTGTAGACGGTGATCGCCGCCGCGGCGACGATCGCCCGTCCGGGTTCGACGCTGATCGCCGAGCGCACGCCGAGCGACCGGCACGCGTCGAGCAGCACGTCGCCCCACTCGGTGATCGTCGGCGCCTCCTCACCCTCGACGTAGGCGACCCCGAGGCCGCCGCCGAGCACCAGGTGCGGCAGGTCGAGCGGCACGGCGAAGCCGGCCATCACCTCGGCCGCCTTGGCGAAGCTGGCGGCCTCGAACACGTTGGAACCGATGTGACAGTGCAGGCCGACCAGCTCGACCGACGCGGAACGGCGGGCCCGCTCGACGGCACGGGCGGCGTCGCCGTTGGCGAGGTTGAAGCCGAACTTGGAGTCGTCCTGGCCGGTCGAGATGAACTCGTGGGTGTGGGCGTGCACCCCCGGGGTGATCCGCAGCAGCACCTCGGGTGCCGGCCCCACCCCGTCGGCGTGCAGCGCGTCGAGGCGGTCGAGCTCGTCGAAGGAGTCGACCACCACGTGACGGACACCGGCCTCGATCGCCTGGCGGAGCTCGGCGATGCTCTTGTTGTTGCCGTGCAGCACACACGCCGAGGGCGGGACGCCCGCCGACATCGCGACGTAGAGCTCGCCGCCCGTGGCGACGTCGAGGAGCATGCCCTCTTCGTGGGCGAGGTGGGCCATCGCCCGGCACAGGAACGCCTTCGTCGCGTACACCGCCCGCTCGGCGCCGAACGCGGCGACGGCCTCTCGGCAACGGGCGCGCACGTGGTCCTCGTCGTAGACGAACAGCGGGGTGCCGTAGGTCGCGGCGAGGTCGGCCACCCGGCACCCGGCGATCGCGAGCTGGCCGTCACCGTCGACGGACGCGTTGTCCGGGAGGAGGTGGCCGGGGAGTGCGGTCATCGCCGTGTCGACTCCGGGCTCACATCCGCTCGGGGGCGTCGATGCCGAGCACCTCGAGGCCGGCGCCGAGCGTGCGCGCGGTCAGCGCACACAGCGCGAGACGGCTAGCGCGGGTCGCGTCGTCGTCGGCGCGCAGCACGGGGCAGTGCTCGTAGAACGCGGTGAAGTCCTGCGCCAGGTCGAACAGGTAGGTGCACAGCTTGTGCGGCGCGTAGCCCTCGGCGGTGTCGGCGAGCACCGTCGGGTAGGCGAGCAGGCGCTTGGCGAGGTGGCGCTCCTGGGGTGCGCCGAGCGTGATCGCCGCTGCGGCGCCGGCAGCGGCGGCGCGGTCGAGCCCGGCCCGCCGGAAGATCGAGCAGATCCGGGCGTGCGCGTACTGCAGGTAGGGCGCCGTGTTGCCGTCGAACGACAGCATGCGATCCCAGTCGAACACGTAGTCCTTGATGCGGTCGTTGGACAGGTCGGCGTACTTGACCGCCCCGATGCCGACGATGCGGGCGACCTCGGCGCGGGTCGCCTCGTCGAGTTCCGGGTTCTTCTCGGCCACCGCCGCGGCGGCCCGCTCGACGGCCTCGTCGAGCAGCTCGACGAGCTTGACGGCGTCGCCGCTGCGGCTGCGCAGCATCTTGCGGTCGGGACCGAGCACGTTGCCGAACGACACGTGCAC
>SKSP01000030.1 GCA_007122945.1 Ilumatobacteraceae bacterium
CGCGGCCGTCGTCACGACCGGCCGGGCGGCCGGCGCTCGCCGCCGCGGTGCCGTGCGAGCCGGTGGCACCGCCCCGGACGAACCCGGTGCGGTGGTCGATCACCCACCCGCCGACTGGGGGCTCGCGCCCCGCGGCGCGCTCGTCGAACCCGGCGGGCCGACGCCGACGTTCCGGCTCGACCGGCGCGACGAGGTGTGGAGCGACCGGGCTGGTGCGCTCCACCGCCACGCCATGGCGGCGCAGTGGAACCCCCTCACCGACATCGACTGGGACGCTCCGTTGGGCACCGAGGACGCCGTCGAGGACGCGGTGGTGCAGCTGATGACGTTCCTCGTCGAGAACGAGCAGGCGGCGCTGGTCGTCCCGGCCCGATTCCTCGGTCAGGTCCACCCGCACTTCCGCGAGGTCCAACAGGGCCTCGCGGCGACGATCGCCGACGAGGCGCGCCACGTCGACGTGTTCACCCGGCGGGCGACGATGTCGGGACGCTCGCTCGGCCTGTCGGGGGTCGCCGGGCGGGCGTCGCTGCAATCGCTGCTCGACGAACCCGACTTCGCCGTGGCCATGTTCCTGCTGTCGGTGATGGGGGAGGGGACGTTCGTGTCGCTCCTCACGTTCCTGGAACGCTGCGCTCCCGACCCGGTGACGCGTCGCATCGCCCAGTTGACCCGCGCCGACGAGGCCCGTCACGTGGCGTTCTCGATGGCCCACCTCGAGCGCCACCTCGCGCTCGAGCCCGACCTGCACGGCCGACTGGCGAGCGCGGTGGAGCGTCGTCACCGCGCGCTGCAGCACACCGCCGGTCTCGACGACGAGGTGCACGACGCGCTCGTGCTGGTCGCTGCCGGTTCGACCGACCCCGACGCCGTCGCCGCGGGCTGGCGGCAGGTCCAGACGCTCCAGCGGGAGATGGCCGACGCGCGCGCTGGCCGGCTGGCCCGGCTCGGGTTCGCCGACGAACAGACCTCGCTGCTCGCGTCCTTGCACAGCCGCAACTTCATGTGATGACGCGCGACGCTGGGCAGGTGGGGGAGCTGGTCCGTCGTCCCGAGACGCCCGTGAACTGGTGGCGACCCATGAACCGGTGGCAGCTGGTGCGGTTCGGGGCGCTCGCTGCCTACGGCATCGCGTACGCCCTGTGGTTCCGCCACCACGGGATCATCATCGACCGGATCTCGGTGCTGGTGTCGGTCACGTTGCTGCTCGTGCTGGCCCACCTCGGGCGGCCGTGGTACCGGTGGTGGCGCTTGGCGCTCGACCTGACGCTGTACTCGCTGATGTGGCTCGCCTACGAGGAGACCCGCGGCGCGGCGGACCGTCTCGGGATGCCGATCCAGGTCGAGTCGGTGCGCAACATCGATCGCGTGCTGTTCCTCGGTGTCGACCCGCCGGTGTGGCTCCAGCAGCGCTTCTACTCGCCCGACGTCGTCCGTTGGTACGACGTCGTCGCGTCGGTCGTGTACTACACGCACTTCGTGGTTCCGGTCGCCGTGGTCGTGCTGTTGTGGATCGCCGACCGTCGCGGGTGGATCCGCCTGATGTGTCGGTTCGCCACGATCCTCGCGGTGGCGTGCATCAGCTTCATCGTGCTGCCGACCGCGCCGCCGTGGATGGCCGCCGGCGGCGATCGTCAGCTCCGCTTCGACGCGCTCGAACCCCTCGCCCGCCCCGCCGGTCGGGGGTGGCGCCACCTCGGTCTCGACGCGTTCTTCCACGCTTGGGAGACCGGCCGCGACTGGGTGAACCGGGTCGCCGCGATGCCCTCGCTGCACGCCGGGTTCTCGCTCATGGTCGTGCTCGTGTTCTGGCCGCAGTTGCGCCGGCCCTCGTGGCGGGCGCTCGCGCTCGTCTACCCGCTCGTGATGGGCGTCGCCCTCGTCTACCTGGCCGAGCACTACGTGATCGACATCGTCGCGGGCTGGGCGCTCGTCGTCGCGTCGTTCTGGCTGTGGGACCGCATCGAGGGGCGTCGGCGCGATCGGCGTGCCGACCGGGCCCGTCGGGCGCTCGGCGTCGATCGGCCGTCTGCACCAGCGGACGAGCCCGCGCTGCTCACCGGCCGCCGACGGGTGTTCGTGCCCGACACGGCCGTCGCCGCGGCCGTCGACCGGGACCACCCGCAGCACGCCGCCGCGGTCGAGGCCCTCGCCGACCTCGTCGAGGAGTTCGCCGCCGGTCGGGCGTGGTTGGTCACCGACGCCCTCACGGTGGCCGACGTCGACCCGGTCGACGGCGACACCGCGGACCTGTGGGCCGCGGTCGACCGGATCCCCGTGCCGCGCCGCCGACGGGCCGACCCACCCGCGGAACGAGCCCGCCGCGCGATGGCCGACGAGGGGGTGCGCGAGATCGTGTCGCTCGACGTCGCGACCCGACCGCGTCGCGACGCGACCGCTGCCGGCGACGACGGCGAGGCCGACCCCGCCGCCGGCGTGACGGCATCGTCGGCGGACTGAACGTTCGCGAAACCGCCAGCACGCCCACGACCGCTCTGGCACGCTGTCGCCCATGCCAGTGGTCCCACCTGCCGTGGCCGAGGGCGTGCGAACCGTCGAGGCTCGGAGCCGCAGCGGCATCATCGGCGGGGTCCGGATCCTCGTCGGGCTGATGTGGCTCGCCAACCTCCACTGGAAGGTGCCGCCGGAGTTCGGGGAGCCGACCAACTCGGGCCTCTACAAGTTCTTCGACGCCGTCACGCGGAACTCGCCGTTCGCGCCGTTCACCTGGGTCGTCGAGACGATCGTGCTGCCGAACTTCGCCGTGTTCGGCTGGTTCACCCTGATCGCCGAGACGATCGTGGCGATGCTGTTGATCATCGGGTACCGCACCAAGCTCGCGGCCCTCGGCGGCGCGTTGATCACGGTGCCGATCCTGTTGTCGGTGATCTACTACGACCGCGCCGACGAGTGGTCGTGGGCGTACTACCTGATGATCGGCATCCACCTGCTGCTGCTCGCCGCCGACGCCGGTCGCCACGTCGGCCTCGACGGCGTGCTGGAGCGTGCACCGCGCGACGCGCAGCGGTCGCTGTTGCCGGTCGGGATCGTCGCCGCCGCGATCGGCGTCGCCGGGCTGTTCGTGGCGCGCTCGGTCACGTTCATCGGGTCGGAGGCGGCCCTGCTCGGCAGCGACGCCGGGTTCGCCGACGCCGACGGCCGCCTCGTTCGCCGGTGGGAGCTCAAGTTCTTGTGGTTCAACCCGTTCTGGGCGCTGCTGACGATCGCGTCGGGGGTCCTGCTGATCATCGGTGCCCGCAAGGTGTGGGCGGCGTGGGCCGGCGGGGCCGGGTTCGCCGCCCTGGCGGTCGTCGTGTTCGCGACCGGCACGTTCGACTACCTCCGCGACGACGGTGTCGTCCAGGTCGTGTCGACGGCGTCGAACGCCGCCGTGTGGGGCGGTCTGGCGATCGTCGGGCTGCTCGTCGCTCGTCGGGCGGGTGCCCCACCGACCACATGAGCCCGCGGGCGACATGAGTCGGCGGCGGACATGGGCCGGTACTCCCGCGATCCTGGTGGTCGCGATCTGGCTGCTCGCGTTCGTCCTCATCGCCGTGAGCGTCGTGTGGGGGCGGGCGTACCAGCGGGAGACGCCCGAGATCTTCCTCGGCGCCGCGCCCCTCGTCGGGCGCGACTTCCGCGACGGATGGCACTGGCGGTTCGGCTGGAGCCTCGTCGGCGCCGCACTCCTCGCCCTGTGGCTCGTGGTGTCGGTCCAGCGGGGCTGGTGGTGGCGCATCCGGTTGCGATGGGTCGTCGTCGTCGCCTCGTTGGCCGCGGGCGCGTTCGGTGTGCTGCTGGCGCTCACCGACGGCGCCGACGGCATCCTGCACGGCGCGGTCCACCCCACCGAGTACCTGGCCAACCTCGAGATCACGCCGCCAGCGGGGGAGTTCCTGCGGACCTTCGTCGACCGGATCGACGACTACTCGGTGCACGTGCGCGGCCATCCGCCCGGGTTCGTGCTCGTGCTGATGGGGATGGACGCCGTCGGGCTCGGCGGCGGGTGGCCGACCGCGATGCTGTCGGTGCTGGGCACGATCGCACTCCCGGCCGCCGTGCTCGTGACCGTGTGGGCCACTGCCGGCCCGGACTGGGTCCGGCGGGCCGCTCCGCTGCTGGTCGTCCCGCCGTACGCACTGTGGATGGTCACCTCGGCCGACGCGGTGTTCACCGCCGTCGGGGCCTGGGGCGTGGCGTTCTGCGCGCTCGGCCTCCGCGCCGGCGGGCGGTGGCCCGTCGTGTACGGCGCGCTGTCGGGAGCGATGCTCGTCGCGCTGTTGTTCATGACCTACGGCGGCGCGACGTACCTGTTGACACCGATCACCCTCGCGGTGGCGACCGCGGTGTGGCGCCGCCGGGCCGGCCGCTCGAACCGCCCGGTGGTGGAGGTCGTGGCGGCGGCGATGGTGGTCGCCGCGGCCGTCACGGCCGCGTTCTGGGCGCTCGGGTTCTGGTGGTTCGAGGGTGCCGCGGAGACCCGGCTCCAGTACTGGGCCGGCACCGCCCAGTTCCGCACGTGGACCTACTTCGGGATCGCCAACATCGCGGTCGCGCTGATCGCGCTCGGGCCGGCGACGCTGTCGGGACTGACCACGTTGCGCGACCGCTGGATGTGGGTGCTCGTCGGCGGCGGCGCGCTCGCCCTGATGGTGTCGCACCTCAGCCAGTACACGCGGGCCGAGGTCGAGCGGATCTGGCTGCTGTTCTACCCGTGGATCGCGATCGCCGGGGCGGCACTCGTACAGCGACGTCGACCGTGGCTCGGCCCGGGGTGGATCGCGGTCCAGGCCGCGTGCGCGATCCTGCTGCAAGCCGCACTGGTGTCGAAGTGGTGACGCTCCCGGCCGGCGGTGGACGGTCAGTCGCCCGAGTTGCGGGTCGGGGGTCGGGGTCCGGCAGTCGTCCGCAGCGGGGCGTCGGCGAACTCGGCCATGCCCTCGGCGAAGCCGACGGCGGCCCGGAAGCCGAGCAGCTCGGCGGCCCGGTCGGGACTGGCGAACACGTGCCGGATGTCGCCCAACCGGTAGCTGCCCACCACCTCGGGCGCGGGGCCGTCGTCGGGGCGCAGCGCCTCGGCCATCTGCAGGATCGTGCGCGGGGTCCCGCTGCACACGTTGAGCGGGCCGTGCACCGCCCGCTCGCCGGCGAGCGCGAGCACGTTGGCGTGGGCGACGTCGCGCACGTGGACGAAGTCGCGGGTCTGGCCGCCGTCCTCGAACACCTTCGGCGCGGTGCCGGCCGCGTACGCGCTGCGGAAGATGCTCGCCACGCCCGCGTACGGGGTGTCGCGCGGCATCCCCGGGCCGTACACGTTGTGGTAGCGCAACGCCGCCACCGTCGTGCCGGGGTGCTCACGGGCGTACGCGCCGCACAGCCCCTCCTGGGCGAGCTTGGTCGTCGCGTACACGTTGCGCGGATCGAGCCCGTGGTCCTCGGGCACCGGCTCGGGTGCGAGCGGCCCGTCGCACACCGGGCACGGCGGCTCGAACCGGCCGGACCCGAGGTCGGCGACCCGGCGCGGGCCGGGCCGCACCACGCCATGGGTCGCGCAGCGGTAGCGACCCTCGCCGTACACGACCATGCTCGACGCGAGTGCGATCCGCCCGGCGAAGCGCCGGTCGTGCAGGGCCCGCAGGAGCACCGCCGTGCCGAGGTCGTTGCGCGACACGTAGTCCACCACGTCGGCGAAGTCGACCCCGAGACCGACCTTGGCCGCCTGGTGGCACACCGCGTCCGCGCCGGCCACGACCCGGGCGACCAGATCGGGGTCGCGCACGTCGCCCCACACGTACTCGGCATCGTCGGCGAGGCCGGTCGGCAGGCCGTCGTGGGCGGCCGGGTCGAGATCGTCGAGCACGACCACGTCGTGGTCGAGCACGAGCAGCTCGGTCACGACGTGCGAACCGATGAAGCCGGCACCGCCGGTGACGACGACGCGCATGTCAGGATCTCCTCCGTGGGATCGTCGGGCTCGTCGGACGTGCCGGGATCTCGGGGATCGTCGTGACCGCGACGGTCGACGTGATCCTGCCGGCGCTCGACGAGGCGGCCGCGGTCGGGTGGGTGCTCGATCGGATGCCGGCCGGGTACCGGCCGATCGTCGTCGACAACGGGTCGACCGACGCGACCGCGTCGATCGCGACGGCCCGCGGCGCGACCGTCGTGCACGAGGCCCGGCGCGGGTTCGGCGCGGCGTGCTGGCGCGGTGTCACCACGGCGACCGCCGACGTCGTGTGCTTCATGGACTGCGACGGGTCGCTCGACCCGGTCGCGCTGCCGCTGGTGGCCGGATACGTCCTCCGGGGCGAGGCCGACCTGGTGATCGGCGAGCGCATCGCCCGCCGGGGCGCCTGGCCGTTCCACGCCCGGATCGCCAACCGGGTGCTCGCCGCGGAGGTGCGGCGCCGCACGAAGCTCGACCTCGCCGACCTCGGCCCGATGCGGGCGATCGGACGCGAGCGGCTGCTCGCGCTGGGGATGACCGATCGCCGCTCGGGATGGCCGCTCGAGATGGTGTTGCGGGCTGCGGCGTCGGGGCTCGCCGTGCGGTCGGTGCCCGTGGAGTACCAGGAACGCTCGGGCCACTCGAAGGTGACCGGCACCGTCCGGGGAACCGTCCGGGCGGTGCGCGACATGGGACGGATGCTGCGCTCCGGAGCCATCACGTTCGACGCCTCGCCGGACGGGACGGACACGTGATGCATCTCACCGTCATCGCCAAGACGCCAGCGGCCGGTCGGGTGAAGACTCGCCTGTCGCCGCCGTGCACCCCCGAGCAGGCGTGCGAGGTCGCTGCCGCCGCGCTCGCCGACACGATCGACGCGGTCAACCGGGCGCACCGGTTCCTGGCCCGCCGGAGGGTCGACGTGCGACGCGTGCTGCTGCTCGACGGCGACCCCGACGACTGGTTGCCGCCCGGCTACGCTCACGTCCCCCAGCGCGGCGTCGGGCTGGCCCGCCGGCTCGCCAACGGGTACGCCGACCTCGGCCCCGGCGTGGTGATCGGGATGGACACCCCGGCGGGCGGCGCCTGGCTGGGGGAGGCGGTGCTCGCCGTGCGTGCCGGCACCGACGTCATCGGTATGGCGTCCGACGGCGGCTACTGGCTGGTCGGGCTGGCCGAGCCGGACCCGGCCGTGTTCGACCGGATCCCGATGAGCACTTCGAACACCGGACTCGCCCAGATCCGCCGACTGCACGCCCGTGGCCGGCCGGTGCGGTTGCTGCCGAGCGTGCGCGACCTCGACGACGTGGCCGACCTGCGCGCCGTGGCCGCCAGCGACGCCGAGGGTCGCCTGCCCTCCGTCGCCCGCGCCGTGCTCGCCGCCGGCGAGCTCGATCGCGCTC
>SKSP01000092.1 GCA_007122945.1 Ilumatobacteraceae bacterium
CGCGCCGCTCGGCCTGCTCGGCGCGCCGCTCGTCGTAGCGCAGCAGCCGCAGGCACTCGTCGAGCGCGGCGGGGAAGTCGCCCGAGTCGTACACGACGGGTTCGTTGTGGGTCTCGTACGGGAACGCGCCGGGCGGGACGAAGTTCTTGCGGCGCACCTCGGCGGGGTCGCGACCCGTGCGCCGGGCGACCAGATCGACGATCCGCTCGACCGAGAACGCCGCCTCGGGCCGGCCGGCACCTCGGTACGCGGCGACGGGCGTCGTGTTGGTGACGACGGTGCGGAACGACGTCGACACCTCGGGGATCCGGTAGCACCCGGCCGCCATCCACGTGGTCAGCACGGCGAGCCCGAGGCCGGTCGGGTCGGGGTACGCACCCAGGTTCTGGCTGACGACGAGCCGCAACGCCTTGATCGTGCCGTCGCGGTCGAAGCCGACGTCGATGTCGTGCACCTGGTCGCGGCCGTGGGCCATCTGCAGCATGGCCTCGCTGCGGGTCTGGGCGAACTTGACCGGCCGGCGGGTCCAGCGCGACAGCAGCGGGGCGAGGAACAGCTCGGGGTACCACACGATCTTCGACCCGAACCCGCCGCCGACGTCGGGGGCGATCACCCGGCACTGCGTCTGGGGGACGTCGAGCCACGTGGCGAGGTAGTTGCGCAGGTGGTGCGGCGCCTGGAACGTCGCCCACAACGTCAGCCCGTCGGCGCCCCAGTCGGCCAGGCACGCCATCGCCTCGATCGGCACCGCGGCGCAGCGCTGGTTGACGACGTGGAGGTGGGCGCGGTCGTCGCAGCGCTCGAAGCGTCGCTCGAGGTCGTCCATCGTCGGCACGACGGTCACCACGTTCGAGCCGTGGGCGGCGAACAGCACCGGGGCGTCGGCGGCGGAGGCGGCCTCCACCGTGGTGACGACGGGAAGGGGGCGGTACTCGACCTCGACGGCGGCCACCGCGTCGGCGGCCACGTACCGGTCCTCGGCCACCACGACGGCCACCGGTTCACCGGCGAATCGCACGACGTTGCGGGCGAGCACCGGACGCTCCAGGTCGGGCAGTCCGCCGGGGAGGTCGGGATGGTCGACGAGGTCGGCCGCGGTCCACACCCCGAGCACGCCGGGCATCCGCAGCGCCTCCCGGGCGTCGATCGCGGTGATCTCGGCGTGCGCCTCGGTCGAGGTGACGAACTCGGCGAACGCGCATCGCGGTGGGGCGAGGTCGTCGACGAACGTGCCCGTGCCCGACAACAGGCGCGGGTCCTCCTTGCGCAACACCTTCGCCCCGACGAGGCTCATCGTGATCTCCTGTTCATGGTGTCCTCATGGGCTCGTGGTCCGTCACGGCGTGCTCGCTCATGGCTTGAGATGGTGCCCTTCGCGGTCCTCGGGGTCGTACCACCACTGGTCGGCGTTCTGCTTGGACGCCTCGGTGCGGGGCCGCCCCCATCCCATCAGGCGGCCGAGGAAGTACTCCGGCCCGCTCTCCTCGCGGCGCCACCAACGCCGCTCGCCGCCGTGCACCCGCTTGCGGTACGACGAGAAGCCGACCGCCACGATCAGCGCCACGCCGAAGAACAGGCTCTCGATCCACGTCGTGCCCACGCCGGCGAGCTGCAGTCCCTTGACGCCCGACTGCAGGACGAACACGGCGAGGATCGCACCCCACACGTTGAACCGTCGCTTGAACTGGGTGGCGCCCAAGAACGCGGCGGCGAACGCCGGGAGCAGGTACGGAGCGCCCGACTGGGCCTGCGTCGAACCGAACTGCGAGGCGAGCAGGATGCCGCCCAGCGCGGCGAACGTGGCCGACGTGATCAGCGACCCCCACACGTACCGGTCGGTCTGGACGCCCGCCAGCCGGGCGGCCTCGCGGGCGCCGCCGGTGGCGAACAGGTACCGGCCGATGGCGGTGTGCTCGAGGACGAACCACAGCACGAAGGCGAGCACCACGGCGTACACGACGGTCTTGTTGAGCCCGCCGGCGAAGCCGGAGGTGAGGTCCCGGAAGCCGTCGGGGAAGCCGAGGATCGACCGGTTGCTGGAGCGCCACACCGCGTACGCGGTCAGCACCGAGCTCATGCCCAACGTGGCGATGAAGCTGTCGATCTTGATCTTGACGACGAGCCAGCCGTTGACGGTACCGACGAGCACGCCGACGGCGAGCGCAGCGGCGATCGACACCGGCACCGACCACCCGGCCTCGACGAGGCCCCACGACACCGTGACGGCGGAGGCCGAGATCGTCGCCGCGATCGACAGGTCGAACACCCCGGCGGCGAGCGGCACGACGAGACCGATCGCCACGACGGCGAGGATCGCCTGCTGGTTGAGGACCGAGCGGTGCGTGAGCCACGTGAACCACGTGTCGGTCACCCACAGCGAGAACACCACCCAGATCAGCCCGTACAGGTAGACGACGCCGATGTTGCGGGGGTGGAACTGGCGCCACTTCAGCGGCGACCGTCGGGTGTCGAACCGGCTGTCGATGCGCTTGCGCCGCTCGACCCGCTTCTCCTTCACCCGGTGCCGGCGGGTCAGCTTGTGCTTCTCCATCACGACCCGTCGCTGCACCTCGCCGGTGCGTTCGTCGATCCTCACGCGGCCTCCCGCTTCTCGTCGGCGCCGCGGCCGCGCAAACGGCCGGCGGCGCGGCGCACCCACGCGGTGAACCGTCCGCCGAGCGGCGCTGCCGTCGGTGGCGCCTCGGCGGCCGTCGCGGACGTCTCGTCGCGGTCGGCCGGCTCGGGCGGGACGTCGGCGTCGTCGCGGATCACGCGGAAGCGGATCGGCTCGCGCGAGGTCCGCATCAGCTTGCGGTTCGACGTCGCCCCGAGCGTCTCGGCGACGAGCCGTTCCTCGGTGAGCGACGTGCCCGACAGCTCGGTGGCGACGGTGCCGGCGCGCATCACGAGCACACGGTCGCACAGGTGCGTGAGCTCCTCGGGGTCGGACGAGGCGACGAGCACGGCCATCCCGTCCGCGGCGGCCCGCGCCACGCGGGCGTAGATCGCCGCCTTGGCGCCGACGTCGACCCCCTGGGTCGGCTCGTCGAGCAGCAGCACCTTCGGGTCGGTGCGCAACCAACGGGCGAGCACCGCCTTCTGCTGGTTGCCGCCGGAGAACTTCTCCATCCGCCGGTCGAGGAGCGGGGGCTGCACCTCGAGGTCGCGCACCCACTGGTCGACGTCGGCGCGCATCCGACGATGGTGCAACCGCACGCGTCCCTGCACCGGCCCGAGGCGGGGGAGCGGGACGTGGTTGACGAGGCGCTCCTCCGGGTCGAGCCCCGTCACCTTGCGGTCGGCCGGCACGAGCGCCACGCCCGCGCGGATCGAGTCGCGCGGTGAGGCGAACACCTTGCGCTTGTCGACGAGAACCTTCCCCGCGAAGCGCGGGGTCGCCCCGAACAGCGCGCCGGCGATCTCGTCGCGGCCCGAGCCGACCAGCCCGGCGATCCCGAGCACCTCGCCGCGGTGCACCTCGAGGGTCACCCCGCGCAGTGTGATGCCGAACACGTTGGACGCCTCGAGCACCGGGCGGCCGGTCCGTGTCGGCGTGTCGGGGAAGAGGTCGTCGACGGGGCGACCGACGATCAGCTCGATCAGCTGGGTCTCGTCGAGCTCCCCGGCGGGCACACCCGCGGCGACGACCTCGCCGTCGCGCAACACCGTCACCCGGTCGGCCAGCTCGAGCACCTCGTCGAGGACGTGGCTGACGAACAGCACGCCGGCACCGAGCGACGCGACCCGGCGGACCTCCCGGAACAAGGCGTCGACCTCGGCCCGGTCGAGCGAGGCCGTCGGCTCGTCGAGGACGAGCAGACCGACGCCGTTCCCCGCCGTCGTGTCGTCGAGGGCGACGGCGACCTCTTCCGGCGCGTCGTCGTCCCACCCCTGGAGCGCCCGCACGATCGCGACCGCGGCGCGCTCGGCGGCCGACAGCGTGGCGACCGGCCGACGCACGTCGGGCACCAACCCGAACCGCAGCAGCGCCTCCTGGGCGCGCGCGGCCTCCTGGCGCCACAGGATCCGGCCGCCGAGCCCGGTCGCGTAGCCGCGACCGAGCCCGAGGTTCTCGACGGTCGAGAGCGTCGGGACGAGCCCGAGGTCCTGATGCACGATACGGATGCGCTGGCGGTCGTCGTCGTCGAGCCGCCACAGGTCGACGGGTCGGCCGCGGAACGCGACGCGCGCCCCGTGGTCGGCCTGGACGTACCCGGCGAGGAGCTTGATGAACGTCGACTTGCCCGACCCGTTCTGGCCGACGAGCGCGTGGACCTCGCCGGCACGGACCTGGAGGTGCGCGCCGGCGAGGGCGACCTGTCCGGGGTAGGTCTTCGACAGCGACCGGACGTCGAGCAGCGGTGCACCCGGTGCGCGCCGCTGCCCGTCGTCGTCGGTCGTGGTCATGGGCCCCCGGGCCCGGCCGGGCCGCTCAGCCGCCCCAGAGCTCGAGGAACAGGTCCTGGAACCCGGCGACCCCCGGCCACAGCGCGGTCGGGTCGTCGATGTCGTCGGCCTCGACGATCTGCAGCGGCAGGCCGCCCGACAGCACGTCGGGACGTCCCTCGACCACGGCCTGGGTCGGGGTCTCGGCGCGGCCGGCGTCGTCGCCGGCGAGGATCCGGGCCGCGGCGTCGATCGCCCGCCAGCCCATCAGCTCCGACGCGAGCGCCACCTCGGCGGCCTGGTGCTGGCCGGCGGCGATCAGCCCGAAGTTGAGCGGGCCACCGGCCTGCGACACGGCGACCGCCTGGTCGCCGAGGCCGCCGGACTCGATCGCCTCGGGCACGCCGAACAGCATGCCGCCGAAGGCGTAGGCGATCATGTCGAGGTCGGGGTTGGTCTGCAGTTCCGACACGATCAGGCCGGGCAGGTTGGTGCCGAGGTCGGTCACGGCCACCTCGATCACCTTCACCGAGCAGTCCGGGCACACCTCGCCGATCTCCTCCTCGAAGCCCTGCTGCACGATCGACAGCACCGGGAACGTCGGGAGTCCGACGAACAGGATCTCGCCGGTCGAGGTGTTGACCGCCGCGTAGTCGGCCATCAGCACGCCGTAGAAGTAGTAGTCGTCCTGGGTGAGCAGGTTGACGGAGATGCCGTCGCCCGGCTCGTACGGCTCCGGCAGCGACCAGGCGACCACGGGGATGCCCTGCTCGGCGAGCGTCTCGAGCTGCGGCTCGAACCACTCGCGCGGGTTGCCGCTCGTCAGCACGACGTCGGGCTGGGCGGCGATCGCCGCGTCGAACGCGGACGCGACCGTGTCCGGCGTGTCCTGGTGCGACGTGGTCGCATAGTCCCAGCCGAGCGCGTCGGTCGCGGCCTCGACCCCGACCGCGATCTCGGCACACACCGGCACGCCGCACTGCACGTAGAACACCGACACGTCGTCGTCGACGGAGACCGGCTCGCTGAACGGCAGCTCGGTCACGGCCTGGCGGAAGGCGTCGACGCGCGCCTGGGCCTCGGGTGAGGCGGTCGGGCCGTCGCCATCGTCGGGGTCGGGCTCGGGTGCGTCGGGCTCCGGCTCCGGCTCGTCGGGTTCGGGTTCGGGCTCGGGCTCGGGCTCGGGCTCGTCGGGCTCGGGTGCCGGTGCCTCCGTCGTGGCCGGCTCGTCGGGCTCGTCGGCGTCGTCGTCGCCCCCGCAGGCCGCGACCACGAGCGCGGCGGCGGCGAGGCCGGCCACGAGTCGGTGGGCGGCGCGGTGGGCCGATCGGTGCTGATGCGTCATTGGTTCCCCCTACTTGGTGTTCCCCGTCGGTGCGGGCGGGTCGCGGACCCGTCGGCGCCACGGTAGCGCCTCGGGGTGGGGCGTCGCTAGACCTCTGACGACGCTTCTGGTCGGGAGCCACCGACGGGGATACGCTCCCCGCGGTGCAGCGCGACCAGGCCCTCGAGTTGTTGAAGGCCGCCGGCATGTCGGGCTACGAGGCCAAGGCCTACGTCGCCCTGCTCGTGGCCGGTGAGCCGCTCAACGGGTACGAGGTCGCCAAGGCGTCCGGGGTGCCGCGCAGCACCGTCTACGAGACGCTCGCCAAGCTGGTCGGCCGCGGCGCGGCGTTCGAGGTCAACCACCCGGGCAACGGCACCGCGTACGTCGCCCTCCCGTCCGAGGCGCTCGTCGGTCGGCTCCGGCGCGACCTGTCGAGCACGATCGACGGTCTCGCCGCGGTGCTCCCCGGTCTCGCCGCCGCCCGCGACGCCCACCTCGTGCAGCACGTCCATGGCCTCGACGGCGTCCTCGAGCGGGCGATCGACGTGATCGACGGGGCGGCGAGCGTCGTGTTCGCCTCGATCTGGCCCGACGAGATCGAGCACCTCCGCCCGGCGCTCGAGCGGGCCGTCGATCGCGACGTCGACGTCTCGCTCGTCACGTTCGGGGCGCTCGACCAGCCGATCGGCCGGACCTACGAGCACCACTACTCCCAACCCGACGTCGTCCTGGAGCGCCTCGGCTGTCGGATCTTCACGGTGGTGGCCGACCGCGACGCCGCCCTGATCGGCGGCATCGACGAGACCGCGGCGTGGGGCATGTGGAGCGACGACCCGGCGGTCGCCCTCGTCGCCGCCGAGTACGTGCGCCACGACATCGCCCTGCAGCTGATCGGCCACCGCATGCGCGACGCCGGCCTCGAGGACTTCTGGCGCACCGACCCGGAGCTCGAACGGCTCCGGGCGGCGGCCGCGGTGGCCGAGTCGCTCCGCGACCCGGGTTGAGCCGGCGCCGCCCGGTCAGCTCCCGCCACAGCCGACGGTGTCGATCAGCACCTCGGCCCAGTCGACCAGCTCGTCGACGGTGCCCCACACGGCGTCGATCAGCCACACGTGGTCGTCGCAGATCCAGCCGACGGAACCGACGGCATAGGCGTCGGGGGCGCCGGTCGTCACGTAGACGTCCACGCCCCCGATGTCGACGACCACCTGCTCGCCCTCGAACATCTGGAGGTCGGGCCCGAACCAGTCCTCGGCCGGCGCGACCATCGCGATGAGGTAGAGCCCGAGTGGCGTGACGAACTGGATCTGGGCGAGGTCCGAGCCGACCGAGGCCGGCTCGCCGGGAGACACGTTCCGGGCCCCGGCCCGCTCGAGCACGTCGACCGCGTACCGCTCGGTGTCGATGGTGACCGGGATGTCCTCCCACCGGGGCAGCGCCTGCCACGCCTTGGCGGTGTGGGCCCAGCTGTAGTCGTCGGTGGCGACCACGACGGTCTCGCTCCCCGAGAGGGTGCCGGCCCAGACGAACTGGTTCACGAGCCACTCGCCCCTGGGCTGTTCGAACAGCAGTTCGACGATCTGGTCGGGGGCGTAGGGCGTGGCCGGGCCGTCGGTCGCCTGCACGACG